>JALQUZ010000022.1 GCA_023263695.1 Ilumatobacteraceae bacterium | reverse complement strand
CTTCGCGAAGCGATGCAAATTGAGTTGAAGCGAATTCAGCGTGAGGTAGGCATCAGCTTTATTTTCGTCACTCACGACCAAGGCGAAGCGCTCACCATGAGCGATCGCATTGCAGTCATGAGCCAAGGCCATGTTGAACAAATTGGAACGCCACAAGACATTTACCGCACACCAGCTTCATTGTTTGTTGCAGGTTTCATTGGTTCGGCAAACCTTCTTCCCGGAACAGTGCAGAGTCATGATGGTGCCGATGCCGTTGTTGGTTTGAAGGCTGGTTCAACCATTCGTGTTGCGGGTCAAGCATCGGCACATGCAATTGGTGATCAGGTGTCGGTCATGCTTCGTCCAGAGCGTCTTCGCCCATCAGAGCAAGCCGATGCGAATGGCCAAAGCTTGTTTGGCACGTTGACCGACTTGGTGTTCCAGGGAGCTACTGCGCGAATGATCGTGCGTCTGGCTGATGGCACTGAACTCACGTGTCTTGCCGATTCGTCGGCGCGCATGCCAAACATTGCGGTGGGTGCAACAATCAATGTGTCGTGGGATCTTGATGGTGGTTACATCTTGGCTGGATGGCCAGATAAAGCCGGGTCTACGTCCACCGACGTCGATCACATTGAGTCCACGCTCTAACATCACATCAGTCGTAAACGCAAGGAGAATCACCATGTCGACATCTTCACCAAAGAACCAAATGACACGTCGCCAGTTTTTGGCCCGTTCAGGTGCCCTTGGCGCCCTCGGCCTTTCACTCCCAGCATTTCTGGCTGCATGTGGCGGAAGTAGTTCGTCAAGTTCGGGTGGATCACAATCGTTGTTCTTTGACAACTGGCCGTTATATATCGACCCAACGGCAGACGGACGTACGGGAACTGTTGATCGCTTTATGGCCGAAACTGGCGTGAAGATGACGTACGGCGAAGGATACAACGACAACAACGAATACTTCGCGAAGATTCAGCCACTCTTGGGCAACGGCAAAACGATTGAAGCCGACATCATTGCGCCAACGTTTTGGATGGCAGGTCGCTTAATCAACCTTGGTTGGGCAGAGAAGTTGCCAAAAGATGAAATTCCAAACTTCGCCAATCTTGAAGACGGGTTTGTGAATCCACCATGGGACCCAACCGGCGAGTACTCCATGCCATGGCAAGCAGGCATGGCAGGTATTGCCTACAACATTGACGTCACGGGACGCGAGATTAAAAGTGTTGCCGATTTGTTCGATCCGGAATTTAAGGGCAAGATCGGAATGCTCACGGAGATGCGTGACACTATCGGTCTTATTTGCATGAGTTTAGGAATTGACCCTTCAAAGATCACTTCTTTCGAAGACGCAGCACCAGCTTTTGAAAAACTTGCTCAAGCTAAAGCAGACGGTCAAATCCGTGCATTTACGGGCAACGACTACACCGACGACTTGGTGAGCGGAAACTTCGCTGCGTGTGTCGGTTGGTCTGGCGACGTTTTGCAACTTGGCAAAGACAGTCCGAACGTTCGCTTCGTCATTCCAGAAGAAGGTGGAACCCGCTGGTGTGACACCATGATTTTGCCAAAGGGTGTCAAGAATTCTGTAGCCGCGGCAATGTGGATGAACTTCTGTTACGACCCAGTTCAAGCAGCGCAAATCACGAAGTATGTGCAATATTTGTCACCAGTGAAGGGTGTGCGTGACGAACTTGCCAAACTCGACCCTGAGCTTGCAGACAATCAATTGCTGTTCCCTGATGATGCATCAAGTGCTCGCCTCCGCGCATTTGCAACATTGTCGGAAGATGTTGAAGCAAAATTCGACGAGGAATTCTCGGCAATTACCGGCGCGTAAGCACCGAACGAAACGCTGATCTCTTCATGACCGAAACGGTCGTCCGCAGAAACCGCATCGCGCGAAACGCCGATCGTGTTGGCATGAGTGCCATGATCATCGCGTCAGTCTGTCTAGTCGCGCTCGGTGCTCATTGGGTGAGCGGCCCAATGGTTTCCGTCGTTGTTCTCGTCTTGGTTTTGGTGCTTGGCAGCGTTCTTGGACTTGCAGTTACAGGAGGGCCAGAGGCACGACGATTACTTGCTCCGTACGGATTACTCAAGCCGGGAATGTTGTGGCTGGCGTTATTTTTCTTGGCTCCAGTTTGGTCATTGTTGAGAATTTCGCTTTCCACCAAAGAGAGTCGTTTCTCCGTGCAATACAACTTCAGCTGGGCCTTTCAGAACTATTCAACTGCATTTCGAGATTTCGGAAAACAATTTGAACACGCGTTTGTATATGCGGCAATCGCCACAATCCTCACCATCTTGATTGGGTATCCACTGGCATACGTCATCGCTTTCCGTGGCGGAAAGTACAAAAATATTTTGCTTGGGCTTGTTGTTATTCCATTTTTCACCAGCTATCTGATTCGCACTATTGCTTGGTCCACGATTTTGGCTGACCGAGGTGTTGTGGTGCGCGTGCTGCATGCAGTTGGGTTAGAGAATGTCTTTGAGTGGATGCACATTATGGATAATGGCAAACTCCTCAATACTCCTGCGGCAGTAATTGGCGGACTTACCTATAACTTCCTGCCGTTTATGTTGCTTCCTATCTACGTGAGCCTTGAAAAGATTGATACCAACTTGGTCAACGCTGCTGGTGATTTGTATTCCAACGCTTCACGAGCATTTCGTAAAGTGGTGTTTCCGTTGTCGATCCCAGGCGTGTTCGCCGGTACCTTGTTGACATTTATTCCAGCTGCAGGTGACTTCGTGAACGCACAGTTTCTTGGCAACCCGAACACCACCATGATCGGTAACTCGATACAAGACCAATTCCTGAAGCAGAACAATTACCCCGTTGCATCGGCAATGGCAGCAGTGCTGATGGTCAGCATTGCAACGTTGGTGCTGCTGTACACACGCATCTTTG
This sequence comes from Ilumatobacteraceae bacterium, assembly GCA_023263695.1. GTDB lineage: Bacteria > Actinomycetota > Acidimicrobiia > Acidimicrobiales > Ilumatobacteraceae > UBA3006. Next base: position 16,511 of record JALQUZ010000022.1, on the reverse strand, counting down.
GGACTGAGGACTTGGCATGATGCGCAAACGAACAAAATACGGCCGTTATGCATTAAACGTATTTGCCGGACTTGGGCTGGTGTATCTGTTCGCTCCAATCTTTTTTATCGTGGCGTTTAGCTTTAATAAGCCAAAGGGAAATTTCAATATCGCTTGGCAGTCTTTTACCTTTGATAACTGGCTGCATCCATTCGCTGAGCAATCGCTTACTCATGCACTGTGGAAGAGTCTCGAAATCGCTGCAGTTTCCACATTGGTGTCCACCATCTTAGGCTCACTGATTGCGGTGGCACTATCTCGCTACAAGTTCCGCGGTAGCGAGGGAATCAATCTTTTTCTCGTACTTCCGCTGACTACACCAGAAATTGTGCTTGGTTCATCGCTGGCGACGTTGTTCCTTGGTCAGAACTTCATTGACTTTGGAATGACGACCATCATCATCGCCCACATCATGTTCCAGGTGAGTTTCGTAGCGCTCACGGTGCGTGCAAGAATTCGCGGGTTCGATTGGACTCTTGAACAAGCGGCACAAGACCTTGGAGCGACTCCTGTTCGCACGTTCATGAAGGTCACTTTTCCACTTATTTTGCCGGGAATCCTTGCAGCAGCACTTCTCGCTTTTGCGCTGTCAATTGACGACTTCATCATCACGTTCTTCAACTCTGGCCCAGTGCAAACATTCCCACTTCAAATTTATGGAGCGTCTCGAGTACGCATACCGCCACAGATCAACGTGTTGGCATCCATGATTCTGTTTCTCAGCGTTGCCCTTTTGATGACGGGAACCATTGCCGGAATGCGTAAGTCTGCCGAGAAGCAGGCGACCGCCAAAAAGTTCAATTTGCTTCACCGCAAGTAATGCCACCGTCGCACTACGAGGTACTTGGCGTGTTGCCGTCTGCATCTCACGATGAAATTCGTGTTGCGTATCGAATGCGCGCACGTGCGGTTCACCCGGATACTGCTGATGGTCGGAGAAGCGATGCATCAGAACAGATGGCCATGATCGCCGAAGCTTGGCGTGTACTTTCCGATGTGAAGTTGCGAAGAGCGTATGACAACCAACACAAAGGGCTACATGCAGAGCCATTGCGGGTAGAGCACGACCACGTTGCGTATGAGCCTGTTGCGCAGGGAGAATTTCCGTGGCGCATGATTGGCTTTATGGTTGCTGGTGTCATTGGGCTAGTGCTGGTGCTCAACCTGCTCTCTGATCCAGCAACACCTAGTGGTCCTGACGGGCTGCTGCAAGCGGGTTCATGTGTGGAAGTGGACGCGAATCAACTCGCTGTAGAGGTTGACTGCGGTGGAAAACACAGTGGCGTGGTGAGGGCGTTAGTGGGTTTTGACATGACATGCCCAAGCGATACGCAGCCAATCCGCGATCGGCAGGGAATGGGTATCGCCTGTGTTGTTACTGGCTAGCGCAACAGAGAACTAGTCTTTAGACGTGTCTAAGCAGTGTGAGCGACCTAGTTGCAGAGAGTTAGCAGTTGCCGCATATTTTCTTGATTCTTCTGAATTGCTCATGACGCTAGAAAATTACGTTCCGGTTGATGGAATGCAGGTAAATGGTCTTTGCCGTCGACATGCTGATGCACTCGTTGTTCCTCGTGGTTGGCGCATAGAGGACAAGCGTGAAAACGTACCTCGACTTTTTCCGGTTACTCCGACATCCGAAAAACCCAAGACTACGGTCGCTAAAAAATCTGAAACAAAGAAAAACCGTGTCAAGCCTCCTCGGCCAAGCATTTTTGATGAATTAAAGAACGAGAAGAAGAGCGAAGAGGTTGCTGCACCGACTGTTGATGTTGCAGTTGAAGTCGAGTTGGAAGAAACTAAGGCCATCCCGTGGAGCCCACAGTTTGATCAAACCGATGACTTGGGCGGCGTGCTTCGTCCTAAAGGCCGTCTACTAAGCCGTGCGTTTAACTTTGACGACACCCAGTCTTCGCCGCGCCCGCAAACCGATAGCACCTTTACCGACGGAATTCAGCGCGAGCCATTTGACGAAAACGATATTCCGTAATGGCGTTGAAGGTGAGGGCCTCGCTTGAGACCCTGGTCAATCGAAAGATCGCGCATACCGTTCTTCGCGATTTGGCACAATACACACATTGGCTAGACATTGTTCACTCAGTAACTCGTGATGAGAGTTCTGAAAACGCATGGATAGTCGAGCTGCGCGGAAAAGTTGGCCCATTTGCGCGTTCAAAGCGTTTACGAATGGTGCGAACTATCGATGATGAAAACACTTCGGTAGTTTTTGAACGTTCAGAAATTGATGGCCGAAATCATTCTGAATGGAAACTTACGGTATCTCTAGCAGGCGCTGGCAGTGAAACCGAAGTTTCCGTAGAGATGTTTTACGGGGGATCAATGTTTGGTGGAGGAATTCTTGAGCGAATGCTTGCAGACCAAATAGAGCGCAGCCGCCCGCAATTGATTGCGCTATTAAGTAAAAGTATCTAAATGTTTAGTTTCTTCAAACGAACTCCAGGTGTATTTTCCCTGTATTTGTTGATCAGTCTGGCTCGAGTATCTCATACATTGGACAAGCTTCCAGCCGACCCAGGATTTGATCGATTGCGCGAAGTTCGAACTGATGGAATTCGAGGTGTGTTTAATCAGAGTCTGAGCTATCTGGATATCTCTGCACATGTTGGTCCATTGATTACGACGGCATTTGAGCTTCAATATTCCGCAATAATTCTGACTCTGACGACAGTTTTCTTTACTGCACTTCTGTCACTGCTTATCTTTAATGTGGTTCGTGTAGAAATTGGTTCTCGATTCATTGCCATAATCTGTGGCGCGTTGTTAATGCTTATTCCTGCAGCAGCAGAGAGCACACTTGGAAATCATGGAAGTCTTAAATGGCCATTGTTAGCCGCTCTTTGCATTGTGATCAATGCACCTAAATTCCGTAATCGTTACATTGGGGTCGTCTTGGTCTTAATTTTCTTCACTGGTTTATCAAATCCTTTCGCTTTTGTTGCACTTTCGGGTTTAACAGTTCAGTATTTGAGAAAAAGTAGAGGTGGGGTACGGAACGAACGGCTTATTGTTGCATGCATAGTTGTGACTACACTCGTGCAGTTCTTCGTATGGCATTCGAGTGGTGTTGGTAGCCACATTTATGCATCTGCAACATTTTTACCCTGGAATGGCATGGGTGTGTTTTGGTGGTGGATTTGGTGTAGCCCAGTAGTCATGTCAATTGCAGTCCTTCTCGGTCTCTTAACTGTTTGGCAAAGAAGGACTGAGCAACGTGTCTACGCGGGTTGGCTGGCCACATGTTCACTAGTGCTCTGGATATTGATGTATTGGGAGGCTGGAATAAAAGACTCAATTGCTGTTGCAACTTGCACTTTGTCGTCCATTGCACTGCTACTTGCGGTTCATTCAATTAAGCCAAATCAATTTCAAAGATTCCTATTTGCTGGCGTAGTTGGATCATTTGCGCTTCTTTCAATACCGTGGTTTTCCGCAGGCTCATATCTCACTGAGACTCCAAATTGGAGAGATGAAATTGCTCGATTGCAGTCAGAATGTGCGAGCCAAAATGTGCAACGTGGCGAAGTAATAGTGCAATCCACTCACATTGAATTTACGTGTGACGAGATTGCTGACTGGGATTAATTGGCAAACTGAGGATGGGTTTTCGTCCGAGAGCCAAGAGATTTCCATGACGCTTTCAAGCGTGCGGCTTCATGAAATCCAACGACATTGACATTGAACGCATCTTCTGCTTCTTGCTTTGACATCGTGGTTACAGTATTCAATTCGCTAGACCACGAATAGCCGTCGATGGACGGGGCATCATCCAGGAGGCCAACATGGCAGATGATCTCGGTGATACCAGAAGTTGCTTTCGCCAAGTATTTAGCAAGATGTTCACGGTTCATTCGTCCAGACACCGCAAACCCAAAAAACTGATCGGGTATCTGGACACGACTGTCTATAACAAAAGCTGTGATTTTGCAAAAGAATGACAGCGCGATTTGTTGAAAACGTCGTGTAAATCCAACTTTCTCAAAGTTTCGCTCATGCGGTGTGCGCTTCCATGGAATGTCATATTTGAGAGCAAGTTGAGACACAGTTCTACGAATACGCGGGTGGATGTGCAAATGATTGTGACCATTGATGTGGCTCGGTCGAATGTCTTGATCGATCAACCATTTCACCTGAGCTTCCATTTCGGCACGAACTTCACGAATTTGTGAAGGGCCAGCAAAAAGCATGCGAAGAAATACGGCGCCATGTGAGAGCTGACGCAATGACGAAACAAATTTGCTGCTGGTTAATGGTTCAACGTCTTGAAATGCAAGATGAACGCCAATTCCCAAGCCTGGATTACGGCGAGCAACTTCCAGTCCCAAATCGCGAGAGCCTGCATTCACCATGAGCGATGCGTCGGTTACTAAACCTTCGCGGAAAGCAAGCTCCACGGCGTGGCAGATGCTGTCGGAGCGACCAAAGTCGTCGGCAGTGACGACCACGATCGGGGGCAAATTTGACACCTGTTAATTCTAGGGACATCCCCTGTTCATACACAGGGAATACACAGTGATTTGCCAGAAATTCCACAATTTATGGGTTAAAAAAGTTTTATTCGTCGATTCCTCGCCGGTTAGTCAGCCTTACTGGCTGTCCGGCTGCTAGTTGGCCACAGGCGGCATCGATGTCCGTGCCGCGGTTCCGTCTTACAGTGACATTGACTCCGAGGTCTTCAAGCTGTTGGGCAAATGCGCGGACACCTGCAGCACTGGTGCCCTTAGTTGGCCAACCTGGCGTTGGATTAAGTGGAATCAAGTTGACGTGAGCCGATGGCGTGAGTTGCCCGCAGAGTTGTGCCAACTCCCGCGCATCACGCGGCTGGTCGTTGATGCCGTCAATCATCGCCCACTCAAAACTGATGCGGCGATTTTTGTTATCGAGGTAATCCCGGCAGGCCTGCATTAATTCATTGATGGGGTAGCGCTTGTTTATAGGAACAAGTTCATCGCGCAATACGTCACGGGCTGCGTGCAGAGAAACTGCCAGGTTTACCGGTAGGGGACGCGATGCAAGTTTGCGAATACCAGGAACAATTCCAACGGTGGAAATGGTGAGGTGACGCGCAGACAATCCAATGTCGCCATGAATGCGCTCTACTGCACCCCACACCGCTTCTTCGTTGGCGAGTGGTTCGCCCATGCCCATGAACACCACGTTGGCTAAACGCTGCTTTCGCTTTGCACTTTCGCGTGCTGCGTACACCACTTGCTCGACAATTTCGCCGACGGTTAAGTGGCGAGTGAATCCTGCTTGACCAGTTGCGCAAAAACCGCAGGCCATTGCGCAACCTGCTTGCGTACTGACACACACCGTTGCTCGTTCCTTGTAATGCATGAGCACGGTTTCAATCGGGTGACCGCCATCTGCGAGCGACCACAAAAACTTTATGGTGTCGCCCTTGTCGCTGACGCTTGCGGTGGTGAGGTGCAGCGCATGAGGGAAGCCTTGTATCAGTTCTTCACGCACTGCGCCCGGCAATGTGAGTATTTGGGACGGCTCGGCAAACTGTGTGTACAGGCCATCCCAAACTTGCTTCAATCGGAACGCCGGTTGACCGCTGAGAAGGCCTGCAATGTCTTCACGAGATGCGTCGTAAAGACTTGTCATTCGTTCAGTTTAGAGGTGTTTTTGTGCCAACTTCTCGTAATCGAGCATGCGGGCACGAAGAACATCGAGACTTGAGGTCCAAAACGCAACATCGGTGACGTCAATACCAAACGCTTGGCCAAGTTCTTCAGCCGTATCCATTCCTGCACGCGACAAGACCGTGTCGTAGTTCTCGCGGAAATGATCGGGGTTTGACTGATACTTCGCATACAAACCCAAGCCGAACAGCAATCCATATGTATATGGCCAGTTGTAGAAATGGCTTCCGTAGTAGTGGGGCTTGAGCACCCACATGTGTGGGTGGCGAGTGCTCTGGTCGAGTCCGTCACCATATGCATCTGCTTGGGCTTGCAGCATAATGTCGTTGAACTCGCTAACACCAAGTGTGCGGCGCTGGCGGCGCGCGAACACTTCGGTTTCAAACAGAAAACGACTGTGAATGTCAACAACCACTTGCGATGCGCCGATGAGGTTGACGTCGAGCAATGCCAGACGCTCGTCGCCTTGCATGCGTGAAAGCCCGTCTTCTACTACCAAGGTTTCGCAGAAGATGCTTGCAGTTTCGGCAAGAGCCATTGGCAAGCGTTTTTGTAGTGGCGTGCGTTGAGCGAGTTGTGTGTTGTGATAAGCGTGCCCCAGTTCATGAGCGGTAGTTTGCGCCGAGTCCACACTTCCGCTCCAGTTCAACAACACGAGCGAGCGATCATCGACAAATGACATGCAGAACGCGCCTCCAGTTTTTCCTTCGCGAGGCTCGGCATCCAGCCACCGTTCGTTAATAGAGCGGTCCACTAATTGTGCAAGTCGGTCGCTATAACTGAGAAACGCATCTTTTACAAGACTGATACCTTCGTCCCACGAGATTGCGCCAGGTGAAATGTGAAGTGGTGCAAAGAGATTCCACCATGACAATCCGTTGGTGTCTCCATGCAGTTGAGCTTTCACCCGCATCCAACGACGGAAGTCGGGAAGTGAAGCTGAAATCGCTGATTGCATGGCGGTGAATGTTGCGTTGCTTACCGAGTTTGAATACAGGGAAGCATCAATTGGGGCCTTCCATTGACGTCGCTTGTTGACGGTGTTTGCTTCGCCTTTGATGCTGTTCATTGCTGCAGCGCAGGCGACGGCAACAGTTGGCCATGCGCGCATTTCTGCTTCGTACGCAGCTTTACGAACGGCTAGATCGTTGTCGGTAGCAAGTCCGCGCACCGCGGCCATCGGCATAGATTTGGTGCCAGTAGGCAAATGCACATCTACCGAAAGCTGCGAAGTGATATCGCTTTGCAATCGCCCCCATGCCGAAGAGCCTGTTGTTCCAAGTTCTGCATACAGACCTTCTTCGGCTTCGCTCATTTGGTGGATGGCGCGATCCTGAAGGCGCAGCAACGGACCAAGGTGCTCACGGGCCTCGTTGCTCACTTCCTTCAGTGCATTGGCATCGAGACTGGCAACCCAGTCGGCTAGGCGGGCAAGTAGAGGAGAAATACGTGCATCGAGGTCTTCCATTTCGCTGAGCAGTCCTTGAGCCTGCTCGTTGCGCGAATCGGTGCTGACCGTGGCATAGATATACGAAATGAGAATGTCTTGTTGGTCAACGGTTTTGTTGAATGCTTGAATTACTTCGTCGGCTGCTGACCCATCTTGTGTACTTGGTGTGCGTGGTTCGATGGAGCGAATGTTGTGAGTTTCAAACAGTGCTTCAAGGCGAGCCACATTCGAGCTAGCACTTTCCATAGCGTCGGTAAAAGAGCGGGCATTGAACGACTCATGAACATCGGCAACAGACCAGCGTGGAAGGGGCTTTTCGTTTTCGGCAGTTAAAGACATGCAGAAAAACTAGTTCACATCTCCAACAAACGCACACTGCTGGTGGTGGACCAAAAATCCAAGTGATTTATACATCTGTACGGCGCGAGCATTGTCTGCATCGACATGCAACATGCCCGTAGAGATTCCGGCTCGATGCAAGTATGCGAGACCAGCAACGGTGAGTGAGCGCCCAATTCCTCTACCGCCGAAGCGAGGATGTACTGCTATGACGTAAATTTCGCCGAGCACGGGTGATGTTTCAAGATGGACCTTCGTCCAACAAAAACCAGCAAGATCGTCACCTATGTTGTGCAGTAAAAAACCATTGGGGTTAAACCATGGTTGCTGCTTGCGCGACTCGAGTGTGGATTGAGTCCAGCCGCCCTGTTCCAGGTGATCTGCAAAAGCCGCGTTGTTCACCGCAAGCCAACGCTCGTCGTCGACGCCACTTCGAAACGGTGTTGTGACGATGTCGGTCGTTTCGCGAAGTGGAAGTGATACGCGCATTTGTAACATGGTGCGGCCAACATGAAGCCCAATTGATTGAGCGAGAGTGGTGTGTATTTCGGTTGGTTCAAAGACCCACCAATGCACGTGTCCGCCGCCTGCTTCGCGAATGACATTGATTGCCTCGGAAAGCAACTGTGGTCCGATGCTTGCCATTTCGTAACGATGGTGCGGATGCACAATGAGATCGAGTGCCCATGAATCATTGCCACGTGATACTTGGCAATAGGCGATGAGGTGATCATGTCCTGGTTGCCAACCAAGCAGTCCTACATAGCCTGGTCGGCCACCTTGGCGTAGATCGATCCACAAATGATCGGAAAGAGGACGCTGCCCATCGGCGCGTTCGACTGCGAGTAATAGTTCATCTACCTCGGAAATGTCATCGGATGGCAGACGACGTTTGATGTCGAGATGTGCCATAACGCTCAGGCTATCGGTGCGACTCGCTAGTGTTCGGAGTCATGGCCGCCAAGAAAGCAAGTGTAAAGAAGGCCGCTAAAAAACCGCCGAAAAAAGCGCCAAAGAAAATTGTGGATCGATCGGCCGAAATTCTCAAGCGGCTCAAGGTGTTGTACCCCGTAGCAATTTGCGAACTCACGCACGAAAACGCTTTTCAATTGCTTGCTGCCACCATTCTTTCTGCACAGTGCACCGATGCACGGGTAAACATGGTGACTCCCGCGTTATTTGCAGAATTTCCAACAGCCGAGAAATTGGCGCAGGCAAATGTTCAGCGTGTTGAAGAGTTGGTTCGCTCAACCGGTTTTTACCAAACGAAAGCAAAAAATCTCATTGGTATGGCCTCTGCCGTAATGACACGCTTTGGTGGGGAAGTCCCGCGCGAAGTTGAAGAGTTAGTCACACTGCCGGGAGTTGGTCGCAAGACGGCGAACGTGCTGAGAAGTGTGGTGTTTGATCTGCCCGGACTTGCGGTAGATACTCACGTAGGCCGCTTGTCGCGTCGACTAGGACTGACTGTTGAAGAAGATCCCGTAAAAGTTGAGTACGAGCTAAATGCGCTATTCCCACCGCAAGAATGGGGTGGGTTCAGCCTCCGGCTTATCTTGCATGGACGCCGTATATGCGATGCCAAAAAACCAGCATGTCATTCTTGTGAATTCAGCGACATTTGCCCGTCTTCAGAGATGCCTCGTGCGCAAATGGCTAAATCAGCGGGATCTCGTAGCAAAAAATAGCGTCGCAAATTTTGCACGAAATATTCAATTTCGCTAATTTATGATCTCCGCCTAGACGTATGTTTAGAGCGAAGGCGATTTCGGGTCCGCCGCCTGAAGTCGCGTGATACGGGCCCCTTCGGGGGCCCTTGTCATATCCCGGATCAGTTTTCTCAGTGCGCCGTCTAGGATTTCTCGGTGGCTCGCGATCTTTCAACTAATACGGCTAGTACGCGCGCCGAACTTGCCGCGCTGGCTAGTTCGCTCGAGCAGTGCAGAGACCGTATTTCTGCACTTGCTGAAACCCGAGCCATGGCAGTTCGCGACCCAAACAACGCAGATTCTGGCGATGACTTGTTAACTGCTATCTATGAAGCGGAGCGCGGACTGAATAACTCCATTCGATTGGTACAGCGTGCAGCAAAGCAGGGGCGCCTGTAATGCATATTTATCCAAGCCGTGAAGAGTTTCAGAAACTCGCATCCGCTCACACGGTCATTCCGGTGTGGACAGAGATGCTTGCCGACGTGGAGACGCCAGTTGCCGCGTACATGAAATTGGTTGGCGATAAGCCTGGGTTCTTGCTCGAGTCGGTCGACCATGGAGAGCGCTGGAGTCGCTATTCGTTTGTTGGTCGCGACCCACTCGCCACATTGACACTGCGAAATGACTCGATCACCGTTGATGGCGTAATTCCGAAGAACGTAAATACACAACACGGAATGCTGGCAGCAATGGAGTCGCTGCTTGCCGTGTACAAAGCACCGCTTTTCCCGGAACTTCCGCCTTTGCAGGGTGGGCTGATGGGATTCCTCGGTTATGACGTAGTGCGGGAAGTTGAACACCTACCAAACGTTCCACGTGACGATCGCAATTTGCCAGACGCAGTGATGTGCATGATTGGGTCGCTTGCCGCATTCGATCATTGGAAACAGCGCGTGTATCTCTTGGAGAGTGTTCCAGTTTTTGAATTGAGCGCAGCGCAAATTGATGCTGCTTACGACGAAGCAATTGCGCGCATTTATCGCGCAGTTGCCGACTTAACGAAGCCGCTTTCGTATCTACCGGTTGAGCCACCAACAGAAGATGACAAGAAGCAGCAATTTATTGCTCCGACAAATGGCTCGGCATACCAACGTTCGGTTGATGCTGCAAAGGAATACATTCGCGCTGGTGACATCTTCCAAGTGGTGTTGTCGCAAAGGTTCGATATTGAATTGGATGCCGAACCGTTCGATATGTACCGCGTATTGCGTCAAGTGAACCCAAGTCCCTACATGTATTACGTCAAGCACGACGACGTAACTATTGTGGGCAGTTCACCAGAGCCAATGGTGCAATTACAGGGTGGAAGAGTGATTAGCCGTCCAATTGCTGGCACGCGAAAGCGTGGTCGCACCGATGAACACGATCGCAAACTTGCTGCCGAATTACGGGAGAACCCGAAGGAAGTTGCCGAGCACGTGATGCTGGTGGACTTAGCCCGCAATGATGTAGGCCGAGTGGCCAAGTTTGGTTCCATGAATGTGGACGAACTGATGACGTTGGAGCGCTATAGCCACGTGATGCACATGACCTCGCAGGTATCGGGAGATATTCGCGAAGGTCTTGGCCCAATCGATGTGTTACGCGCAACGCTCCCTGCAGGAACTGTCAGTGGTGCGCCAAAAGTTCGAGCCATGGAGATTATCGATGAGCTTGAGCCGGTTAAGCGCGGCCCGTATGCGGGTGTCGTTGGCTATGTGGACTTCAGTGGAAACCTTGACACAGCAATTGCAATCCGCACCATGTTTATTGGCGCACATGGCGCGTCGCTGCAGGCGGGAGCGGGAATCGTTGCTGACAGCATTCCCGAAGAGGAAGACTTGGAATGCTTTAACAAGGCCGCTGCGTTATTTGCTGCAGTACCAGCGGCTCGTCGCATGAGCGCGCAGCGCAAAGAGCAACGCTAAGCGCATGGTTGCTGAAACCTTTTGGGTGCCGTTGCAGCGCGACGTGATCACCGCGTCTGGTTCTGACGCTCGCTCCTATTTGCATTCGCAGCTCAGCCAAGACATTGCGAGTATGCGCATAGGGGAGACGCGTCAATCGCTCCTCCTGCAGCCAACGGGAAAACTCGATGGCATTATTCGTGTTACCTGCGTTGAGGGTGAAACGTTTGTCCTCGATGTCGATAATGGCTGTGGCGAAGCTGTGCTTACTCGACTGAATCGATTCAAAATACGCGTCAACGTGGATTTGTCGCTTGGACATGAGTCATGGGTTGCTGTTCGTAATGTCCAGTCGCCGATCTCCGGGTCTATACCGGCATGGCGTTGCGATGGCACTGCAGTAGACATTCGCGGGGCAGAGCTGAATGCAGAACTAACTCAAGGTTCGTTTGACGACTATGAAGAGGCTCGCATCATTGCAGCCTGGCCAACCATGAATGTTGATGTCACTGAGACTTCCATTCCTGCTGAAACGGGAATCATTGACGTTGCAGTGAGTTTCACCAAAGGTTGTTATCCAGGTCAAGAATTAGTGGAACGCATGGACTCGCGCGGATCAATAGCGCCGCGACAATTGCGATATGTGGTGGTAAGCGATCGTTCGGTAGTAGGCCAGGAAGTAGAACACGAGGGTCGCTCGGGAGTCGTAACTTCAATTCGTGGAATTCATGCACTTGTTGCGTTTAAGCGGGCATGACTGGACGCCTAACGAGCGCTGTCCTATAATTTTTGCATAGCCCGACTTGTGGTCCCACTTTGTGGAGTAGCAAGCGATCATCGGGGATTTACCCACATGATTGAGCAAAGGTACACATTTATTTATGTTGTTAGCTGCGGGAAGTAATCGTTCAAATTTTGCCGACATCACCGTTCCCGAATGGGGATGGCCAGTACTCATCGGCACTATCAGTGCGTTGCTATTGGTGGACATCTTGGTGTTCCATCGCCGCGCGCATGTCATCAAGCTGAAGGAAGCGCTCGTTGAGTCCATAGTTTGGATCAGCTTTGGAGTGGCATTCATGTTTGTGGTGTGGTGGATGTTCCGTGGCCAACCCGATGGACATCAAGCCGGTATCGAATACATCAGTGGATATCTCATTGAAAAGAGCTTGAGTATTGACAACGTATTTGTGTGGGCCATGATTTTCGCTCACTTCCAAGTGCCGCGGCAGTACCAACACCGAGTGCTGTTCTGGGGAATCTTTGGCGCGCTTGTCATGCGTCTCATTTTTATTTTCCTCGGCGTGGCCATCATTGAACGTTTCGATTACATCTTGATCGGCTTCGGTGCATTCCTGATATACACCGGTTATGGAGTGTTGCGTCACGGCGATGATGACACCAATCCATCAGACACGAAGACGATGAAGCTATTCCACAAGTTCGTGCCAACCACCGACGAACTAGATGGCCAGAAACTCTTTACTCGCGTAAATGGAAAGCGCTTCGCAACACCGTTGCTTGCGGTGTTGGTGATTATTGAGATTTCCGACCTCATCTTTGCGGTGGACTCGGTGCCTGCAGTGTTGGCGGTCAGCCACGAACAGTTCATCGTGTTCGGCGCTAATGCGTTTGCCATCATGGGGCTACGCGCGCTGTACTTCCTGTTTGCCGACATTAAAGATCGCTTCCGTTATTTGAAGCCTGCAATTTCGGTTCTGCTGATGTATGTGGGAGTAAAGATGCTGTTTGCGCACTGGTACCACGTGCCAACCTTGTTTTCACTCGGATTCATCCTCATGGTCATGACAGTGGCGATAGTGGCTTCTGTAATTCACGACCGCAAGCACTATTCTCCTCAGGGTGGCAATAGCTGACGAAGACATTGAACGACTCCGGGACACGGTGTCGTTGGTTGATGTTGTTCAGTCGTATTTGCCTTTACGCAGAGTAGGACGTAACTGGGTTGGGCTTTGCCCGTTCCACGCCGAGAAGTCGGGATCGTTCAATGTGCGGGAAGAGACGAAGCGCTATCGCTGTTTTGGATGTGGTGCAGCAGGTGACGTATTCAAGTTCGTGCAAGAAATTGAGCATCTCGATTTTGTGGGGGCAATTGAACACCTAGCGAACAAAGCTGGTATTCAACTGAACTACACCACTGGCGGCCAAAGTAAAGATCGTCAGCGCCGCAAACAACTCGTTGAGGTGATGAACAAGGCGGTGGAGTGGTATCACGACCGACTGTTGAATGCTCCCGATGCACGTGCTGCTCGCGACTACTTACGCGAGCGCGGGTTATCTGGAGATGTTGCTCGTCAATTTAAAATCGGCTGGGCTCCAGACGACTGGGATGCCATGAGCAAGGACATCGGTGTGCCGATTGATTTGTTGCAAGAAGTTGGACTTGCATTTATGAATAAGCGCGGTCGTCCGCAAGATTCTTTTCGCGCACGAGTGCTGTTTCCAATTTTCACCGATGCAGGTGATGCGGTTGCATTTGGTGGTCGCATTCTTCCGGGAAGTACCGACCCTGCAAAATATAAGAACTCTTCAGAGACGACAATTTACGCGAAGTCGAAAACGCTGTATGGACTGAATTGGGCGAAGCAAGACATTGTTGCGGCCGACGAAGTAATTGTGTGCGAGGGTTATACCGACGTCATTGGTTTCCACCGCTCGGGAATCACTCGTGCAGTTGCCACTTGCGGAACTGCACTAACTGAAGAACACGTTCGACTTCTTAAACGATTTGCTAACAAGGTGGTCCTTGCATTTGACGCAGACAATGCAGGCCAGGGTGCAGCAGAACGATTTTACGAATGGGAGAGTCGCTACAAAGTACAGGTGAGTGTTGCCAAGTTTCCAGATGGAAAAGATCCCGGAGACCTTGCATCGAGTGACCCTGAAGCATTGGCTGCCGCAATTAAAAACGCGCAACCATTTTTGGGCTTCCGATTGCAGCGTGTTCTCAACGCCGGATCAATTGCAACACCTGAAGCACGCTCGCGCACTGCTGAACAGGCAATGGCTGTGATTAATGAGCATCCTGACATGAACGTACGCAAAATTTATGCAGGAGAAGTTGCCAGTCACGTGGGAATTGCGGCAGCAGATTTAGTCAAGCTCGCAGAGCGCGGTTCACGACGCCCTGAAATACGTGCAGTCGCCCCAACACAATCGGGGCACAAGAGGGAAAGCGCCGAATTTGTGGTGTTGGCGCTCATGATTCAAGACTGGAACTCCATTGCATTATGGATGAACGAAGCACTATTTGCCGATGATGTGTACCGCAGGGCGTTTCTGGCACTGATTGCCACCGAGGGCGAACTGAACGCGGCCTTGGAGGCGGCAGACCCAGAAGCCCGCGAGGCATTGGAACGAGCAGCGGTGGCTGACGTAGAGTCGCAACCAGATGCTGAAGCATTTAACCTCATTTCTGCGGCGGTACGTCGGGAACTATCGCACCGTGTTAAGAACGTTGATCCTGAACAAATTCGGATTGACCGTGAGGCTCGATTATTGCTTGAGCATATGGAGAATCCTGCAATGTCGCACGATGCAGCCGAGCAGTTACTGGGTTGGCTCAAAATGTGTCTGAGTGAGCACTCATGAGAAGTTCAATTTCTCACGATTCTGGTCCTGACGCGGTCAGGATGTATCTCAATGAGATTGGGCAAGTGGAATTGCTCAATGCAGAAGACGAGCGTCGTCTTGGAAAACTGATTAAGGACGGAATCGCTGCTCAAATAGCACTCGATGCAAGTGGCGGAAACCTCGGTTTACGCGAGCGCCGTGCGTTACAGCGTGAAATCAAGGAGGGCGAGAAGGCCAAAGAGCACATGGTGCGTGCCAACCTTCGTCTTGTTGTATCCATCGCCCGCCGTTATGACCGAAAAGAATTGCAACTCGCCGACTTAATTCAAGAAGGCAACATCGGTTTAATGCACGCAGCCGATAAATATGACTTTGAAAAAGGTTTCAAATTTTCGACGTATGCAACGTGGTGGATCCGTCAAGCAATGACTCGTGCAATGGCCGACCAGGGTCGCAACATTCGTATTCCTGGACACATGATGGAAGTCGTCAATCGCGTGCATCGAGTGGAGCGAGAGTTGGCTACGGAACTTGAACGAGACCCACTTCCAGAAGAAGTTGCAGTTCGCTGCGGCCTAACTGTCGACAAATTGCTTGAAGTGATGCAAATTGCTCTCACCACAACCAGTCTTGATGCACCGGTGGGTAGCGACACCGATGATTTAACTGTTGGCGACACCATTGCCAGCCAAAACGAAAACAATGACCCACAAGAAATTACGGAGAAGGCATTGCTCAGCGAAGCAGTAGAACGCACACTGAGCGACTTGCCACCACGTGATCAAGAGATCGTTGCCATGCGGTTTGGCATTGGCAAATATGTAGGCCAAGTGCACACGCTGGAAGAAGTTGCCAAGATTCAAAAGGTCACGCGAGAGCGCGTTCGCCAAATTGAGCAGAAAACCCTTGCGCGACTGCGCCACCCTCATAACAGCGCCAACCTGCGCGCATTTATGGATGACAACTAGCCTGTAGCCATGAGTAACGCTCCAGGAACCGCGCGGCGCAAAGCCTCGGACTGGAAAGTAGTCACCGTCACAAAGGACGGGCGGGGAAGCAGTAAACCCGATTACATCGTGACCGAAGAACCGATGGAAATTCGGGCCGAAGGTCCGGGCCAAGAACCTCAGCAGATCTCCGTCACCATGCGCACTCCCGGAAATGACTTCGAGCTAGCTGTCGGTTTCCTGTTTACCGAAGGAATGGTGCAGCAGCCAGACGATGTGCGCACGGTGAAGTATTGCGAACTGGTTGAAGGCGAAGAACAGAAATACAACATTGTTACGGTTGCTCTGTCGCGTGGGTTTGATATGGCGCTTGCTCGGCGAGCCATGGTTACTTCTTCAAGCTGCGGAATTTGTGGCACCGAATCGATCGATCAATTGCTTCAAGCCACCACTCCGGTCGATCGTGAAAGTGGTCCGGTAATTACTGCAGAAACGCTGATGCGAATTTCAGATTCGGTGCGTAAGTCGCAGCCAACCTTTGATCGCACGGGCGGTTTGCACGCAGCCGCGCTCTTTGATGCAGAAGGGAAGATTTCACTCGTTCGCGAAGACATCGGACGTCACAACGCGGTGGACAAAGTGATTGGAGCAAGCGTGTTGGCAAAATCAGTCCCACTCTCCAAACATGGACTGTTTTGTAGTGGTCGTTTGTCGTTTGAAATTATTCAGAAAGCTGTGATGGCCAGAATTGCTTTCATTGCCGCGGTTGGTGCGCCTTCAAGCTTGGCTGTTGAAACCGCAGATGCTTTAGGAATCACGCTTGTTGGATTTTTGCGCGATGGCAAAGCCAATGTGTACACCCACGAACACCGAATACA
>JALQUZ010000021.1 GCA_023263695.1 Ilumatobacteraceae bacterium | reverse complement strand
CGTGACGTGTTCGTTGAGTCTGATGCACCGATTGACATTCATCACTTACTCCTCCGCCTTCGATCATCGTTTGGCACGAGCTACCGCTACTCATTTGATGGATTCCTTGGAGCTTCTCCAGAACTACTCGTTGCCATACATGACGATGAAATCACCAGCCATCCTCTTGCAGGCACGACACCGCGCACTGGTGATACACAACAAGATGCACTGCTGGCAAAGCGATTATTGGAAAGTGCTAAAAACCAAATTGAACATCGAGTGGTCATCGACATGGTCCATGACACACTGCTCCCACATTGTTCATATCTCGATTGGGAAGCCGAACCATCGGTCGTTCAGGTCGCAAACGTTCAACACCTTGGCACGCAGCTTGTAGGCAAACTTTCGGAACCGCGGATGCATGTGCTCGATGCTGCTCTCGCGCTTTCACCAACACCAGCGCTCGGCGGATTCCCTCGCGAACAGGCATTGCAACTCATCGCACAATACGAAGGGATGAACCGCGATAAATACGGTGGTGCAATCGGTTGGTTTGATCGTCAAGGCAATGGTGTCTTCGCCGTGGCTATTCGATGCGCACAATTCAATGATGCGCGCACTCAAGCCCGCTTGTTTGCAGGTGGCGGCATAGTGGCAGACAGCGACCCGCAGGAAGAGCTTGCCGAGACCAATGCCAAGTTGCAAGCCATGCTTGCGGCAATTACGCGCCAGTAACTAGCTATTTTGACAATGAATCGGCAACTGCCGAATACAATGCATTGTGATCATCAACATTCGTGTTGCGATTCGTTCGTACACCGACTATCGACGTTGCGGCATTACTCAATTCTCGACGCAATTGATCCGCTGTTGTCACCCAAGTGAATGGAATGCCGTGGGTTTTTGCCAGCGCTTCGAAATCCACGCTGTGCGGGGTTCCAAATAGCTGCTCGAATTGAGCACCTTCCATGGCTTGAGCCTGAGGAAGAAAAGAGAATATTCCTCCACCTTCGTTGTCGACAACAATGATTTTTAGCTGAACATCTCGACGAATCAAATTGAGCAAACCATTACTGTCGTGAAGCAACGCAATATCGCCAATAAGCAAGGCAGTAGGTGCCTTTGACGACAGAGCAACACCTACGGCTGTTGATACCACTCCGTCGATTCCGTTCACTCCTCTATTGCTGAATACACGAACTCCATCTCGCGCAGGCGCAAACCATTCAAGGTCTCGCACCGGCATCGACGACGACACCACCAAATTTGATCCTGCAACAAGCGCATCACTTACCGTCACGGCGCACAACGGCTCAGTCAGCTGTTCTTGTGAAGCTAATTTCGCGTCAAGAGCGGTTCGTGCATTTCGTTCACAACGATTCCAGCTAGCAATCCACTCTGTTTCCGATTTTGATTCGGCACCACGAGTCATCTCCATGAACAGTTCATTGATGGATCCAACAATGTGAGTTGACACGACTTTGTCGGGGTCAATGAGCGACGGTTGTTGTGTTACAGCAATTTGCTCGGCACCACATTGAGCAAGCCAATGATTGGCAACCTTGCTCACTGGCGGATCACCGACGCGAATAACCACAGTCGGTGTAAGCAATTCGGCTGTTGGAAGATGTCGCAGCATCACATCTGCGCAACTCACAACCGTTGCTCCGTTGCTGCTTTCAGGCGAAACACGACAATTGCTTCGTGGGTCAGCGAGAACAGGCCATTTCAATTTTGCGGCCAGCTCAAGAATGAAACGCGGTTGGTCAATTCCATTCCCCGCAATGATGATTCCCCGTTCAGCACGTAGTGCCAACGACAACTTCTTGCGTTCAGATGCTGTGGCGACATCAGCGCTTAGCCGAACCGGTGAGTGTGTATCTATGGCTGGAAGTGCTCCAGCCACGCCAACTAACGGTTCACGAAATGGGAAGTTCACATGACACGGTCCGCGATTTACTCCAACAGTTGCGGAGAACGCATCGCGAGCAACCGAGCGCCATGTAGACACCTTTGCGTCGTCTGCCAATCCTGCATCGATAAATTTGCGAACAAAAGTGCCATACAAATGTGTTTGGTTAATGGTCTGTGGTGCACCGACGCCTTGTAATTCAGGGGGACGATCGGCTGTACATACAAGAAGCGGAACATGCGCGTAGTTTGCCTCTATCACCGCGGCATAAAATTGTGCCGCAGCAGTTCCCGATGTACATAACAAAACAGCAGGAATCCCTGACTCAAGCCCAATGCCGAGAGCCGCAAATGCCGCAGATCGCTCATCGTGAAATACGTGGAGCGAGATTTTCGGATTACTTGCTAACGCGATTGCCATGGGCGTGCTACGTGAACCTGGCGATACCACAGCGTGAGTGACCCCAAGTCGTACCCACTCGTCCACAAAGGTCGAGCAAAAGGTCGCCGTGGTTGCAGGAGAGGTAGCCATCCCCTCTATCGTGGCACCTATGCGCATAGAAATCTTCTCCGACGTCATATGTCCATGGTGTTTTATTGGAAAACGTCGTTTTGAGACCGCTATTTCGCGCCTACGAGAACGGGGAGTCAATGCTGATGTGGACTATGTGTTCCGCCCTTTCCAACTTGACCCATCCGCTCCAACCGATTCCCCGACACCTGCAAAGGACGCATACGCCAAAAAGTTTGGCGGTGAGGAAAAGGCCTCTGAAATTCTTCAGCATGTCACGTCCGTCGCAGCGCAAGACAACATCACGTTCAATATGGATATCGCAGTTCGGGCAAATACATTTCTCGCCCATCGATTACTGGGTTATGCACTGAAGCAGCACGGTGCAGCGGTTCAGATTGACCTAAAAGAAAAGATCATGGATGCGTATTTCACCAATGGTCTAAATATTGGTGAGGTTTCCGTGCTCGCTGACTGCGCTGAATCCGTTGGAATTCCGCAAAAGGACGCAATCGCATTCCTTGACAGCGATTCGCTCGTAGATGAAGTTCGCGCAGAGATTGCCGAAGCATCCGAATATGGCATTACCGCAGTCCCAACATTTATCATCAATGGTCAGTGGTCTGTACCAGGAGCACAAGATGTTGACATGTTCGAGCGCATCATTGAAAGGATTCTTGAACGAGCATGAGTTTGTATGTCGAATCACAAGGTTCAGGATCGCGAGATATTTGTTTCGTCCATGGTTTTACCCAAACTGGAAATTCGTGGAAGATACCCGCACAGCACGTTCACGATTCATCCAACACCTTTATTGATGCCCCTGATCACGGCAATTCCCAAGGTATTTCGCTTTCATTAGAAGAGACCGGAGAAGCAATAGCCGATATTGCTTTTGGCAAAGTTTTGGTGGGTTACAGCATGGGAGCACGCATGGCACTTCACGCAGTAATGCAACACCCTCACGCAATGACCGGCCTCGTTCTGGTGAGCGGAACCCCAGGCATCGAAGACGACTCCGAACGCAATGCACGCGCGCAATCCGATGATGCGCTGGCAACACGAATTGAGCAAATCGGCACCTCTGCATTCATCAGTGAATGGATACAACAGCCATTATTTGCTAAATCAACATTTAGCGATGCAGAAATTCGTGATCGAAACCGAAATTCACCGGCATCACTCGCAAGCAGTTTGCGCACATGCGGAACTGGGAAGCAACAATCGTTCTGGCCAGAACTTCACGAAATTCGAATTCCGGTACTCATCATTGCCGGTTCTCGCGATGAAAAATTTGTCGCGATTGCACAACGGATGCATCAACTCATTGCGAAATCAACTCTGACTATCATCGACAAAGCCGGCCACAGCGCTCATATCGATCAGCCCGCCGCATTTGGTGAGTCGATCAGTTCGTGGTTACAGAGCTAGACCCACGGCAAGAAGCAAACCGATAGAAAGTTGCGCTTTACCGGTCGCTCCCAGAACAGGAATGAGATCTCTGCCCAAAGCGCCAGATTTCACTGATTTCAGCGCAGGATAAGCGGCAACCAAACCAAACAGTGCAATAAGTACGGTGCGATCCTGAGTTCCAATCAGCACAATCAAGAGCACCACATACACGTACATGGCGTAATACAACTTTCTTGTCATGGCATCCCCAATGCGCACTGCCAACGTCAACTTATTGGCGATCGTGTCACCAGGAATGTCGCGCAGATTATTCACCACAAGCAATGCGCAAGCGAGCAAACCTACGATGCACGAGGCAAGCACGGTTTCTGCATCAATCTTTTGAGTAATCGCATACACCGATCCGCTCGTAGCAACGAGTCCGAAAAACACAAATACAAACAGCTCGCCGAACCCCATGTAGCCGTAAGGCTTTGGACCGCCCGTATACAACCAACCAGCAGCAATACACAGCCCGCCAAGTGGCACGAGCATGAGCGATGTCGCCAACGCAATGAACAAACCAAACACCGCTGCTACACCAAAGGCAATGAATGCTGCTGTCTTCACCGTCTTGGCCGGAACCAATCCTGAACCAACAAGTCGTAACGGCCCAACACGCTTGCTATCAGTGCCCTTGATTCCATCTGAGTAATCGTTTGCGTAATTAACACCGACTTGCAAAGCCACACTGACGATGAGGGCGAATACGCCGCACCACCACATTTTTGCGTGCATGGTTTCCTGAGAAATCGCTCTACCAAACGCAACGAATACTGGTACGAATGCCGCAGGCAATGTCCGCGGACGCGCTCCGAGTATCCACAATTGCAGTCCACTTGGTTGTTTTTCCATCCTTCTAGTGTCGCACTTTTAAGCGCCTACGCTGATGATCGTGAATCGCCTCATTGCGTTGGATATGCCAGCAAGCAGCCAGTTTGCAAACCATGTGCGCATGGCGTGGGAAGCAGGAGATGCGGTGTTTCCTATCGATCAGCGACTTCCGCAAACCGCAAAAGTTTCCTTGATCGCACAATTCAATCCATCACTAGTGATTGACGAGTTTGGGAACACGGTTACCCTCAGCAATTCCGAGCCAGTTAGCAACAATGATGCGCTGATTATTGCTACGAGTGGATCTACTGGAACCCCAAAAGGCGTAGTGCACACGCACGATTCCATACGAGCGCTGCTCAACATGTCACAAGCGCGACTGAACACCAGCTCCTCCACACATTGGCTGATGTGTCTACCGGTTTCACATGTTGCTGGATTTAGCGTTCTTGCTCGATCAATCATTTTTGGCAATCCAATCAGCATCCTTCCGAAATTTGACGAAACCGACGTGTTGGCCGCCGTTGATGCAGGAGCAACCCATGTCTCGCTGGTGCCCACAACCTTGGGTCGAATTGACCCTGCGATCTTTGAACTCATCCTGCTTGGCGGCGCAGCCGCTCCTGCTGATCTTCCATCAAATGTGATTACGACCTATGGCATGACCGAAACATTTGGAGGTATTGCCTACAACGGACTGCAGCTGGATGGAGTTGATATTCGCATTTCCGCTGAACAGATTGAAGTTCGATCCCCATCCCTATTTCGTAGTTACCGCTGCAGCGAAGCGCCAACCACCACCGATGGTTGGTATCGAACAGGTGATAGCGGACAGTTGACTCAGTCTGTTTTGCAAGTGTTCGGTCGAACCGATGACATGATCATCACGGGCGGCGAAAATGTTTGGCCTCATCCCGTCGAGAAGATCATTTCGACCATTCCAGGTGTGGATCAAGTAGTAGTAAGCGGAGTCCACGATGAACAGTGGGGTCAACGAGTTGTTGCCTGGATTGTCTCATCCGGGGCAAGTGCACCGAAATTAGAAGATGTTCGGCAACACGTAAAACAACAATTACCATCGTTCTGCGCTCCGAGCGAACTTCGAATAGTGCAGGAGATTCCAACCACATCTCTTGGCAAAATTGATATCCAGACCTTAAGGAAGATGAAATAGATACCAACGATCAACGGCTACCTGCAAACTACTGGCGCCAGTTTGTAGCAAGCGGAGTTTCCAATATCGGCGACGGCATGGTGCATGCTGCCGCCCCTTTACTCACCCTCTCTCTCACTAACGATGAGCGGCTCATTGCTGGGGTCAGTTTTTGCTCCATGATCCCATGGCTCGTACTTTCGCTTCCAGCTGGCGTGTACATCGATCGTTTCGATCGCCGAAAAATGATGGTCATTGCAAACCTGATTCGTGCTGCTTTGTTTGGACTCATCGCGTTTTCTGCAGCAACCGGATCACTTTCCATCTGGATCTTCATGGCAATTCTCATCGGCGTTGGCTGTTGTGAAGTTATTTTTGATATGTCGGCACAAGCCTTTCTGCCCCAGATTGTCCCTGATCATCTTCTTGAAAAGGCGAACGGGCGACTTTCCAGTCTTGAACTGATCACCAATACTTTCATCGGGTTGCCACTCGGTGCGTGGGCTTTCGTTGCAGCGGTCGGCGTCCCTTTCGGTGTCGATGCCGCATCATTTGCTTTAGCGGCAATTCTCGTGGCGAGCATTCGAATTCCGTCAAGTGCAGTCGTGGAAAGCGAATCTCTGGAGCAGCGCAAGAGTTTCAAAGCGGATCTTGTGGAAGGTCTTCGCTGGCTGTGGAGCAACAAACTCATTCGTACGCTTGCCATCATGCTTGGTATCACCAATATGACCACCATGTTCGGCGATGCAATCTTTGTGAAATACGCGGCAGAAGAACTAGGTGTCACCGGACGTGCATACGGTTTCTTGCTGGCCCTCACCGCAATCGGATCCATTCTCGGCGGACTACTTGGAGACAAGATCGCGAAACGTCTTGGCATCGCACAATCAATCGTCTATTCATATTTTGTATTTGGTTTCGTCGGCATCATCTATTTTTTCATGCCGTACGTTTGGGCAGTAGCCATAGCGGCCTCCCTTATGGGTCTGGCTGGCACCACATGGAATGTCGTTACGGTTTCCTTGCGACAACGAGTCATTCCAACCGAGTTATTCGGACGCGTGAATAGTGTGTACAGATTTATCGGAACAGGCTCTATTGGGATAGGCGCACTTATCGGTGGACAAATCGCCTATTCAACAAACTTGCGCATGCCGTTTTTAGCTGCTGCGATTCTTGGCCTGTTAGCACTTGCTGTAGGCGGACCAAAACTATTCACAGAAGTACGAAATCACATTGCACCTGATGCGACCCCTGCGCCGCCGTCAATTACATAAGTCTCGCCGGTAATCCAACTGGCTAAATCTGATGCGAGAAATGTTGCAAGGTTTGCAATGTCTTGAGGTTCACCTAAACGTTTTCGTGGAAGGCGCCTAGCAAGAGATTCGCCATAGTTGTCGACCAACATTTGCGCAAAATCTGTTTTCACTAACCCCGGAGCTATTCCCACAACTCGTGTGAGCCCCAACTCGCCCGCGAGCTGCCGCGTGAGATGGATGAGAGCAGCTTTCGTCAGGTTGTACACCCCAAGGCTTCCCTCTGCGCGAAGGCCGCCAACTGAAGCAATATTGATGATGACACCAGGATTGTCATTCATGTGTTGCGACCACACCTGTGAACACCAAAACAACGGACCACGAAGGTTGACCTGAAACGTTTTATCGAATTGCGATTCACTCACTTCAAGCGTTGGTCCCGAATATGGGTTTGTTGCCGCATTATTAACAAAGATGTCAATCTTTCCAAATCGCTCAAGGGTTGTACCTACGCACTTCTGTGCAAATTCGGTGTCGCCAGCATTTCCCGCTAGGTATGAAGCACCTACACCAACAACGGTTGCAGCATCGCGAAGCGCATCTTCTTTTCGAGAAGTCAGCATCACCTGCGCACCAGAATCTGCGTACGACTTGGCTATTGCCAAACCAATTCCCCGTGAACCGCCCGTGATGAGGGCAACTTTACCTTTGAGCGAAATGTCCATTCGCCCGACGATAGTCGTTATGGCGTTATGGCGCTGATGCGTACTTGCTGAATGCGGCGACCGTCAAGAGTCTCTGTACTGATTCGCCAACCATCAAAATCTACTGATTCTCCTTGAACCGGAACATGTCCAAGCATTCCGAATATGAACCCGCCGATGGTGTCGTATTCAGTTTCAGGAACCTTTAATTCAAGTTCATCGTTCAGGCGAGAAATTGGCATCGATCCGACAACCAAGTAGTCACCATTTGAAAGTGTCTGCAAGGAAAGGTCCTCGTCATCGTGTTCGTCGACAATTTCGCCAACCAATTCTTCTAGGCAATCCTCAAGGGTTGCTAAGCCCACAATGATCCCGTATTCGTCTGCGACCATCACCATGTGGAATTTCTTTGCCTGCATGCTGCGCATGAGGTCGGCTACCAACTTGTTTTCCGGAACAACTTCCACTTCACGAATGAGATCGGTAATTGGCTTCGTACCATTGCCTTTGCGCTCGGCAATAACAAGGTCCTTGACGTACACGATGCCGACCACATCGTCCACATCGTCATCGTCTTTGCGTAATACCGGAAGGCGGCTAAAACCATCTTCAACAGCTTTGTCAAGCGCTTGAGACACCGTGAGGTCACTGTCAATGAACATCGCATCCGGTCGTGGAACCATAATTTCACGAACCACGGTGTCGCCAAATTCGATAATTGATTCAATAAGTTCGCGCTCCTCGTGCTCAATCACACTTTCTTGGGCGGCTGCCTCAACGATTCCCAAGAATTCTTGCTCGCCAATGAATGGTCCTTGTTTAAGCCCTTCACCCTTCACGATCACGTTGGTCAACTTGATGAGCGCCGTTGAAGCTAGGCGAAGCGGCCAGAACCTGACGAGCAGCGAAATGGGTCGTGCCGTAGCGGTTGCTCCCCGAACAGGGTTCAACAACGCATAAGTTTTAGGCACAGCTTCCGCAAGAACAAAAAACAACATCACGTTGATAACAACACCTATTGCAACTCCAGCCGGACCGAACAACCTGCCTGAAACTATTCCCATCAACGTTGCTTGAACCGTTTGACAAACGTTTACGGTCAATAACAACGGGTTCACCCACATAGTTGGTTCAGCAGCAAGTCGCACCAAAGCTTTCCCCGATTTGGCTCCCTTTTCAGCAAGCGCTGCTGCTCGTGGTTTCGTGAGTTGCGACAAACTCATTTCCGCAAGCGACAAAAAAATCATGCACACGAGAATGATGCCAATGCCGGCAAGCATCCAATAGTCAATGGCGGTTGGCGTTTGGGCGAACATCATTGCTGTTCGGTCTCCTGAATATGACGGAAATTATCTGGTGCCGCATGACCCCAGTGAAAAGCTTCGAGGTACTTTCGTTCAAGCGCATGCATTGCGGCTTCAGATTCTGGGTTGTCGTGGTCGTTACCGAGTACATGCAAGATTCCGTGCACGAGAAGCAAGGCGATTTCATCGTCGACGGTTCCTGCATGAAGCGGAGCCTGTGCCACTGCAACGCTCGGGCAAATAACTACATCGCCTAACAACAGGGGCAATTCCGAAACATCAAGTGGTGCAGGCTCAGGAGATTTTGACATTGCACCTGGACCAGGAGATCGCGTGGCTTCAACTGCATCGAGTGGGAACGAAAGAACGTCGGTTGCGTACGACTTTCCCATGTATTGCGAGTTCATCTCGGTCATGGTGGAGGCATCAATGAACATCACGGTCATCTCGGCTAATCCCTTTACGCCTTCAGCACGCAAAACATCTAGTGCCAAACTTTGCCAGCGACCAAGATCAATTTCTAGATCCTGTTGCTCATCGGCCATAAACACCTCTGGCTCGCCGTCACCGCCGACACGCCGTGGTTGAGAAACGCCTGGACGTGATTCAGCCATGGTTTGGTGTTTGCTTTTCGTAAGCCGCAACTATGTCAGCAACGATTCGATGTCGAACTACATCGGTCGCATCTAGGTGCACAAACGTCAAATCTTTAATTCCGGTGAGTACACGCTCAACGCCAAGCAACCCGCTACGACCATCGGGTACGTCAACTTGTGTGGTGTCTCCAGTGACGACCACCTTAGAACCAAATCCAATTCGCGTCAGAAACATTTTCATCTGCTCTGGAGTGGTGTTTTGAGCTTCATCCAAGATGACGAAACTGTTATTCAAAGTACGTCCGCGCATGAACGCAAGCGGTGCAACTTCAACAATCTGCTTTTCCAAATAGGTCTTTGCTGTTTCCGCTCCAACCATGTCGTGCAATGCGTCGTAGAGCGGACGAAGATACGGATCAATCTTTGCGGTGAGGTCTCCTGGCAGAAAACCCAAACGTTCTCCTGCTTCAACGGCAGGCCGCGTGAGGATGATTCTTTGCACTCGCTTTGTATTCAGTGCCAACACCGCCATTGCAACTGCGAGCCAACTCTTTCCTGTTCCCGCAGGACCGATACCAAAGGTAATGACGCTGTCTCGAATGGCTTCAACATATTTCCGCTGTCCCGAAGTCTTAGCTCGAACGTTTTTGCCACTGCTGGTGCGCAAAATGTCTTCTGTCAAAATCAAACTTGGTTTCTCATTCGCTTGCACCATCACAATTGACCGCGAGAGCACGGAACGATCGAGCGATTCCCCGCGCTGGAGAAGTGCTGTCAGTTCTTCAAATAAACGCGAAACCACATCGGACTGCGGACCAGATATTGACACTTCATTTCCGCGCACACGGATGGCCACATCTTCAAATTCGCCTTCAATAAAGCGCAAATGCTCGTCGCGTTCGCCAAGGAGTCCGCTCATGAGGTGTGCACCGGGCACAACAAACGTGACTGCCATATCGCCCCAAATCTAGCGGGGTTTAGTGGCTAAAGAACTGAATCTGAAAGCGGACTCGGATCTTGCTCGCCTGTTATCTTATCTTCAACCAGCAATGGAGCGAAATCGAGTGCGTAATACCTCTGAACAGTGAGCGGCACTAAACGAGCTCCACCAACCTGCTTTGCCATTCTGTGCATTAATTCAGCAGCTGCGCCTGTTTCATGCGGTTGATTTGCTTCTGGCATGTCAAACACCAACAATGATCCTTCACGTGCTTCTACCGCCATAGCTTGGCGAGCCAGAAACATGCTGACACCCTTTGTGACATACGACGGGTCAACAACCGCCCACACCACGTAATGCACGCTGTTTGTTGCGAATTGCTGTGGATAATTCTTTTTGAAATAGTGCTCGCTTAACCAGCGGGTTCGACGTACATCTGTTGCGATCATGGTCATAGCAACCGGCATATTGTCTTCCCACACCACCCAGGCTCGATTAGTTGAGTCCGCAAGCTGTTCATTGAACTCAAAGCGATCGAGCATTTCATGCGTTACGGCTTCCTCTGCAGTGCGTGCATAGGCACGGGTATACAGCGTCCACAATTGATCCTTGAGCACCGCATCGGTGACTGGACTGTGGCGGGTAACGAACATTGTGGGGAACTCCAAACAGGCCGCAAACGCGACCAAGGGTTCTCCGCCCTCCTTCTAAAGTAACCCATCCTCAGCGTGAGAAAAGGGATGCTGTACCGTTTGCCAAGTGAATTCTGCGCCTATTTCACGCCTTTCTTGGGG
Source organism: Ilumatobacteraceae bacterium (assembly GCA_023263695.1). Lineage (GTDB taxonomy): Bacteria > Actinomycetota > Acidimicrobiia > Acidimicrobiales > Ilumatobacteraceae > UBA3006. The sequence goes on along the minus strand of JALQUZ010000021.1, from coordinate 11,344 downwards.
CTTAGCTGGCGTCGGCTTGGGGTTAGCGGTTGCGGTAGCAACGAGCGATTCTCAGTCATTCAGCAACACTGCATACCTCATCTCGACGGTTCAGGTGATGGTGTTTCTCGGAATCTCCGCCAAATTCAATAAACCAGACAAAGTGTTGTGGCCTGCCCTGTTCGTCATTGCAGCGTCATCTTCAACTGCGCAGGTTTTGGATAATCAATTTTCCAACGTGAACTTGCAAGCCATTCCCGAATCACTGTTCTTACTTGTACAAATCACTTTGGCATTCGGCCTGCTGCTCATCATTCGTCGCCGAATTGGCAATGATCCAATGAGCGTGCTCGGCGATGGTCTCATCGTTGCATTGGGTGCATGGTTTCTCATTTGGGTCGTTTTTCTTCAGCCAACATTCAACGCAAGCACTTCGGTGTTGTTGGTAACCGGAATTCAGGGAGCAACACTTGCAATTAGCACAGTCGTGCTGTTTTCACTTGCAACCCTGCTGTTCGGCGACGCGGACCGAACACCATCGGTGTGGCTCATTGCTGGTGCTATCACGTTTACGCTTGTCGGCGACTTTTTATATGCGGCGAATGATTCTGGTCGCATAGCAATTTCAAGCCAATACATCAACGCCTCATATGTGCTCTGCCTCTTCCTGTGTTCGGCAGCTTTCGTACACCAATCCATCTCCACTATTACTGAGTATGGTTCCGTACGTTCGCAACGACCTTTACTAGGTCGACTCATTGTCACCACAGCTGCACTCACGATCCCAGTTGTCGTCCTTGCGCTAACGGAACCAGTAGACCAAACCGATCGTTATGTTCGCGCTATTTCTGTTTTCGTGTTATCTATCGCCGTTACTGCCCGAGTTATTCATGCAGTACGAGCCAACGCCAAAACTCAGCGATCACTCATTCACTCTGCCCAAACCGACGCACTCACCGGATTGCCAAATAGAAGCCTCATGCTTTCACATGTTAAGAATGCGCTTGAATTTGCGGAAGCAGATAAACGTCAACCTTCGGTGCTATTCATTGACGTTGACCGCTTCAAGAACATCAATGATTCGCTTGGACATCAGGCAGGCGACAATGTGCTGATTGCAGTTGCCCAGCGCCTGCACAATGCACTGCCCGAACGCTGCATCGTTGGACGTATTTCTGGCGACGAATTCGTTATCTTGGACCCGGGCACTCGCGGCACGAGCGATGCAATGATCATTGCCGACAAAATCCTTGAAAGTTTCAACGAGCCGCTTTCCTTGCGCCAGGGCGATGTCTTTGTGTCCACAAGTATCGGCGTGGCGACATACCAAAAGCATGTCTCATCAAATGCAGATGATCTCCTTCGCCATGCAGATACAGCGATGTATCGAGCAAAAGATGCTGGTAGAAACTGCGTTGCAATTTTTGATGAGTCCATGCTCGAGAGAGTCACCCAACGCCTTGCCGTTGAAACCGCTTTATACCGTGCTCTCGAACGACGAGAGCTACGCCTCGTTCATCAGCCAATAGTTGATATTGAACTGGGCGATGTTGTTGGCTTTGAAGCACTCATGCGTTGGACACGTGACGACGGAAGCATCATTTCGCCAGCAGAATTCATTCCCATTGCAGAAGAAACAGGCACCATCGTTCCTATCGGCGCATGGGCTCTGCTCGAGGCACTCACTCACTTACGCGGCTGGATCAATGAAGGAATTTGCAGTCGCGAAGCAACCATGTCGGTAAATGTGAGTCCACGTCAACTCCACGATCCAAACTTCGTCCCAGTTGTTCATGAGGCATTGCTTCGCTCGCACATCGCACCAGATCAGTTATGGCTTGAAGTAACCGAAGGTGTGATGATTGCACAGCCAGAACAGGCCCTTGAAGCTTTGACAAAACTGTGCGCACTTGGCGTTCGTGTTGCCATTGATGATTTCGGAACCGGATACTCTTCTCTCTCGCTATTACAGAAGTTTCCGATTCAGCGCCTGAAGATTGACCGCTCATTCGTCAACGGTGTAGCAGACGATTTGAGTGCACGCTCATTGGTGCGCACAATCATCGCAATGGGCGACTCGCTCGGTCTAGACATGGTGGCCGAAGGCGTTGAAAGCGTGCGCCAATTACAAGCGCTTGCAGAACTTCATTGCGCCAAGGCTCAGGGCTACCTCATTAGCCATCCTGTTGCACCAGAGTCAATGGGGGCAACCGTTGCTTCACTTACCCAATTTGGTGAATGGGCAAAGCTACGCGGACGCAATCCGCGCTAATTGCTATTGCTTTGGCGGTCGAGGAAAGAAGCTGCTGGTTCGTCGCTTATATTCGTCATAGTCAGGTCGTCGCTTAGTCATGGAACGCTCCAGCATTGGAACTCCCGAAACGCGAACCAAGAAAAAATTCATCAGCAAACTTCCTGCAAGTCCACACCACCCAAAGCGTGCACCCAGTGCAACAACTCCTATTCCCCACCACACGCAGGTATCACCGAAATAGTTCGGATGTCGGGTGTACTTCCACAAACCAGTTTGCATAACTTGTCCAGCATTCTGCGGGTTGCGCTTGAACTTGGCTAATTGCCAGTCACCTACTGCCTCAAAGAAAATACCGATCACAAATAGAGCAATGCCTGCGTACGTGGTAACCGACAGTGAAGCATGCGCATCAGAAAGTGCAATTTGTATGGGTAGTGAAACCACCATCATGATTGCACCTTGCAACAAAAACACGGTGAACAGACTGATCAGTGGAAAGCGAGCTCCATAATGTTTGCGCATGGCTACATAGCGAAAATCTTCTGGCTTTCCATGATTACGAATTCCTAGATACAACGAAAGACGTAAACCCCATACCGTAACTAGGGCAAGAATCACTTTTCCCAATGTCGATACGTGATCAACTTTGATGGCACTCGCCCATCCAACGACAACGAAACCCGAGCCCCAAAATACGTCGACGATTGCGGCGTTCTTTTTCAACAAACTCACTATCCACAGCAATACCATGCTGGCGACAATGACCGCTACCGAGTTAAGCAATGTGTTAGAAATCATGAGCGCAGGCTAGTTCATAGAAACCACTTGGTCGCATCGTAATGTGGTTCTAGATTGTCGAATAGTTTTTCGTTTTTGCACAACTGCGGAGTGTCTCCCAACATTTGTGGTTGACCATCTTTAAATGTCCATTCACCGCGCTGTGACGTTTCGCCCCGTACATAGCTTGAAATGGCAAAGGCTCGCTCGTGAACTGACTCATTCGGTAAAGAACCATGAACAGTCATGAGGCCCCACACCACGAGGTCACCTGGTTCAAGTTCCACGTCAAGTACCCGCGAAGGATCAATACCAACTTGTATTAATTCGTCGTCCTGCGTAAGACCCTTCATTATCTGGCCATCTCCGTTATCGGAAAGGCCGAGATAACCCATAGTATGGCTGCGCGGAACAATTTTTAGACATCCATTCTCCGCAGTTGCCCGATCTATAGCAAGGCCCATGGTGACGGTGTCTCGAACAACATCTTCATACGATTCGCGGCTTTCACGAAACCGTAAGTCTTGATGAAATCGATAACCAGTAAGCCGAGCCCCTGGCGGCTTCCAGTGAATTTGTTGGGTCACTTGTTTTACATTGCGGCCAATCAGTGGTTCAAGAAGTTGCAGGTATCGTGGGTTACTTCTGAACCGATCAAAGTAAGCGTCAGCCCAAGCAAACCAATACGCCTGAATGACGTATCTCTTACCAAAATGTTCCTCGGGAAGTATTTCGTAGGCCAAATTTCCATGGCGATACGTCACGGGATGTTCGAGTGCAATCTCTCGCAATTCAGCGGTCTTCTTTTGCAACTCCGCTAATTCCTTCTCGGGAAGAAAATTGCGCACGATCGCATAACCTTCGTCATGAAAATGATTTACTGCGGCACTAACAATTTGCTCGTTCAACATCAATTCACCTGCTTCGTATAGTCGTCCCAATAAGGGGCTCGGAGTTTAAACTTTTGCAACTTACCTGTGGCCGTACGCGCCAATTCAGCTCGGAATTCAACCTTCTTCGGACACTTATACGCGGCGATCTTCGTTCGGCAATAGGTAATTAATTCGTCTTCGGTAAGCGATGAATTCGGAGACTTCACCACCAAACCTAAAACTAGCTCTCCCCATTTCTCGTCAGGGATGCCGATTACTGCCACTTCGGTTACATCGGGATGCGAGAACAGAGCATCTTCAACTTCAATTGAACTGACATTTTCTCCACCAGAAATGATGACGTCCTTCTTACGGTCGCTAATGGTCAGCACGTGACCGTCTCCGATGCTTCCACCATCGCCTGTGTGAAAATAACCATCCTTTATTGCTGCGTCAGTTGCATCTGGCTGATTCCAGTATCCATCCATCACGGTGTTGCTACGAGCCAAAACTTCACCGTTACTGCTCGTTGCAATTTCCGTTCCAATCGTTGGAGCTCCTGCAGCGCTCAACACCACCGACCGCTCGGCAGGCGTTAGGTTGTCCGTTTCAAAACGGGGACTGTTAATCGTCAACACAGGAGATGTTTCGGTCAATCCGTAAATCTGATGAAATTGCCAACCCAGTTCAGTCTCTACTCGTTCAATAGTCTTCGATGGAGGCGGTGCGCCAGCCACCACCATCCGAACGGTTCCTCTTCCCGGAACACCAGAATCAAATTGGTGAGATGCTTCAACAATTGCGTTCGCAACTGCCGGCGCTCCGCACATCAACGTAACTCCATGTTTGTCTACGCGACGCAGAATTTCGGCGCCATCAACCTTGCGTAGCACAACATGAGTACCACCCATTGCCGTTACTGCGTACACCATTCCCCAACCATTGCAATGAAACTGCGGCAGCGTATGCAAATACACGTCGCGATCATTCACTCCCATATGCCAACCGAATGTTGTGGAGTTCAACCAAAGATTTCGATGTGTGAGTTGAACTCCTTTTGGACGTGCAGTGGTGCCGCTGGTGTAGTTAATAGTGGCTGTTGCATCTTCATCGGGTAGCCAAGCACGTGGCTCTGCCGAATAGTCGTACAGCAGTTCATCACTTTCCGCTCCACTGACAAAACGATGCTTTGCAGATACGTTTTTCAATGATTCGTCAAGTTCTGGATCAACGATGAGTACCTCTGCTCCGCAATGCTCCACAATGTAGGCAACCTCTTCTGCGGACAATCGAAAATTGATCGGCGCGAGAATTCGTCCAAAAGCGCTCACACCAAAGAAGCTCGTGAGCAGCCGCGCTGAGTTTTGACTGACTACAGCAATGCGTGCACCCTGAGAAACACCTAACTTGTCTAGAGCCGCAGCCTGCGCACGCGCACGGCGTGCCATTTCGGCATATGTCTGCGTACCCCAAGATTCGGCTACTTGATCTGGTTCGTCGATGAACGCCGTTCGGTGCCCGTACACCTGCTCGGCACGACGCAAATGATCAACAACCGTTAACGGCACCTTCATGACGACCCCCCGGCTCGCGTGAAACGACTGCAGTTACAATAATCGCGTGGCCGAAAAATCAAAGAAACAAATCACCCTCGCTGACGCTTACAACCTGGTTACTCCAGAAGACAGCCGTGAGCTGTACGCGCAATGGGCGCCAACCTATGACAAGACATTCATTGAAGAGAACAAATACGTCTATCCAGCCACCATCGCCGCAGTGCTTGCCAAGCACATGCCCGCCGATCGATCGTTCAGCGTTATTGATATTGGATGCGGTACCGGAGCTGTTGGCGAAGAAGTGGCGAAGATTCGGCCGAAAAGCGTCATTGAAGGTGTTGACATTTCGCCGGAAATGCTGAGTGTTGCTGCAACAAAAATTCGTTTAGACGGAACGAAGGTGTACGAAGACCTTCATGAGGCCGACCTCACTTCGACTATTTACTTTGCATCCAACTACTTCGATTTTTTAGTGAGTGCTGGTTCATTCACTATCGGTCACCTTGGCGCATTTGAGCTCATCGATGTAATCCAGGTATGTCGCTCGGGAGCAACCATCGTTGTAGGAGTCAATCAGCAACACTGGGAAGACAATGACTTTGTTTCAGCAATCACAGAAGCTGTTGACAAAAAAGTCATCACGAGACCTCAGTACCAAGAAGTAGATATCTACGCTGAAGGCAGCAAACACTTCGGCGACAAAGCACGCGTGGTGATTTTTAAGAAGGTCTAGCTCTTCTTCTTTTCAGCCTTTTTCGCGCGCTTTTCTTTAAGCGTTAACTTCGCTTCTTTTTTTTGATTGGTGTTCTTGCCTTGTTCTTTGTTTGCCATGATGTCTCCTTTGACTCTTACAACCTAGTGCTAACGGTGTTTCAAACGAAGTGATTGCCACGAACCATCGGCAGTCCAGCCACCATCAACCGGCAGTGACACTCCATTGATGAATCCAGACTTCGAGGAATCACACAGGAATGCAATTGCTTGCGCAATGTCATCTGGTTTGGCAAAGCGACCCATTGGTACGTGATCCATGATGTCAGCGTCGGTATAGCTTCCACCCGCTTGGTCCTTATGGTCCATCTCGGTTTTTACCCATCCAGGACATACGGCATTTACACGTACGCCCTTTGCTCCCCATTCAACAGCAAGTGTGCGCGTGAGACCAATAAGTCCATGCTTGCTTGCGTTGTACGCAGAACGGTCGGCCACACCTTGCAAACCTGCAACAGATGCAACGTTGACTACCGAACCGGATCCGATGGCGATCATTTCACGCCCAAATGCTTTGGCTAAAAGAAACGGTGCCACCAAATTTACATCAATAACTTTTCGATACAGGTCTGCAGACGTTTCCAACGCTGAACTGATGCATGAGATACCGGCGTTATTCACCAATGCATCGACACGTCCGAACGTATTCATGCATTGCTTTGCAGCCAACTCAACAAATTGCTCATCGGTAATGTCGCCCGCAAGCGCCAAATAAGACTTGTATTCAGATGCATCTACGGACTGCAGGTCGAGCAACACCAGGTTCCAACCTTGTTCGTTGAGTACTTGTGCTGTTCGGCGCCCAATTCCTTGTGCGGCACCTGTAATTACGGCAACTTGAGACATCGTCCTCATCCCTTCAGTTTCTTCATCATAAAACCAACCACCTTGCCAGGTCGCGTTTCCACTTCTTCCAACAACTCGAAACCTTCACGAGTGTGGAAACGCAACGATCCTTCGTTTCTGGGTTTCGTATTTACCTCCAACACGAACAATGACGAATCGGTCAGTTGCTCTACTTTGCGATACATCGCAGCACCGATGCCCCATCCTTGAAAACCGCTCGTAACGGCAACTCGATCTAGATAGATAAAGTCTTCAAAGCGCTCGCAGAAATACAAATAGTTGGGGCTCCGATAGGTCGTCTGTGGACTGAGCACCATGCAGAATCCGACGACTTCTTTACCCACTTCGGCAACCAGCGAAATCGTTGACATTGCAAACAACTCAGAAAGCACCTCAACCGTTTCTTCACCAACCGCCGGAACATTCTCTTGGTTGATTGCCCAAACCACATCGATATCGGATGAGATCATCGAGCGAATGCTGAATTCATTCATAACAAATCGCCACATAAACAGCGTATAAACTATTCACATTAGTACCTCGAAAATACTTCTCTATTACAAGTTCACGCCGATCGTTGACCCTGACGCGATACGGCTGTGGCAGCGTGCGCTATGCGAACGCCTCGGATTGCATGGGCGAATACTTATTTCTAAGCACGGAATCAATGGCACCGTTGGTGGACCAATTGACCAAGTAAAGCAGTACGTCAGGGTGACGAAAAGTTACCCAGCATTCAAAAACATGGAATTCAAATGGTCAGACGGAGGTAAAGATGACTTCCCAGACCTACAGATAAAGGTTCGCGACGAAATCGTCACTTTCGGTGTTCCCGACGAAATTGTGGTTGATGAAAATGGCGTGGTTGGTGGTGGAATTCACCTGAAACCTGAAGAAGTTAACGAACTTGTCGCCAAACGAGATGACGTGGTGTTCTTCGATGGACGCAATGCGTTCGAAGCAAAGATTGGAAAATTTCGCGATGCAATAGTCCCCCAAACAGAAACAACTCGCGATTTCATTGCCGAACTTGAAAGCGGCAAATACGACCACATCAAAGACAAACCAATCGTTACGTATTGCACGGGCGGAATTCGCTGCGAAGTTCTGTCGCTCATCATGAAGAACCGTGGGTTCAAAGAGATTTATCAAATTGAAGGCGGCATCGTTCGCTACGGAGAAAAATACCGCGACCGAGGCTTGTGGGAAGGCTCACTGTATGTTTTCGATGCTCGGCTCAATGTGGAGTTCAGTCCATCCGCTTCAATCATTGGAAAATGCGACTATTGCGTTTCACCAACTAATCATTTTCACAATTGCGAACTCAGTGACTGTCGTAAACGTTTTTTGCTGTGCGATTCTTGTTTCCGCAAGCACCCAGTACCACGATGCCCATCACACTCAGCAGCCCCAGCAGTCCAATAACTTTCGTGAAAGGCTGAAGCGGTTGATCCGAGTATTCAACTCACGTACTTGAAAAAAATCGGGCCGGTCCGAGCTGGAACGAGCGAGGCAATAACTGTGACGCAACTACTCTCACCGCGAGGAATTACCCGGAAATCAATCATTCACGCCAGCGGAGTGTTCCAGAAATAGTTAAAGGAACGTTTTCCTATGATTGTGATTTCACGATGTGCTTAGTGGTTCTCGTGAGATAAATAACAGAACTGAAAATTGCCACAAAGAAAAGCCCACTCGTACCCACTGTGCCGAGACCGAACCCGCCATCGGTCTTCGACTGCGAAAGCAGATCTCCGATGGATGCCCCAAGTGGTCGTGTAACGATGTAGGCAATCCAGAAAGCGGATACAGCGTTTAGTCCAAAAACTTTATGTGCAAACGTTATTACGGCGATTATCGCTGCAAAAAATACTGCTGCGGTGAAGTACCCCCAGTTCAAGCGCTCCGATATCAAGTCGCCAGAAGCTGTGCCGAGTGCAAATGTGCACAGAATGGTCAACCAATAGAAGGTCTCTCGTCGAACAGTATTAATTGCATGTATAGACAGTGTCTTCTCTACTGAGTACCAAGCTCCAAATACCGCGGCGAGCAGAACCGAGAAAATTACCGTCGTGGTGATCAAACTGACACCAAAGTTGTCCGTCAAATTATCGGTTATCAGCGTTCCCACCACGCTAACAAGAACCACCACCGCCCAATACCGTATTGGCTTATACGTAACTGACTTGTACTGAGCAATAATCGCTGCGAGCAGAAACGCTGACATTACGAGAGTCGTACCAGTGAGGCCTAGGTGCAAATTGGTGTTAAGAAAATCTGCAGCAGTCTCTCCAATTGTTGTACACAAGATCTTGATCACCCAAAACGCAACCGTTGCCTCTGGAACTTTATTAGCAATAACCCTTGCTAAGGAGGAGAAATTTGGCGATGCGATTGACGAATTCACTTTCGCCTATGCATTTCAATTGCACCGCGAATGGTTACCCAGACAGTTATCGCTTCTGCAAACAATGAAGCGATACCGAGCGGTTCGCCCCAGTTACCGACATCCTCCATTGCACCTGGCATTCCGATAGTCCTGTTCACGATGAAACCGAGAAGAACGGCTACCGAGAGAGAAGCGGCTGCATACATAGCTCGCGTTTCTCGACGAGTTGAAATGACTTCGGCGAGGATGAGCGATACGGCAATGACTGCGATATAGCCATATGCCATGTACCTAGTCTCTGCCCATTTGCCTGGAAGATCAAGAAGGTGAATCAGTGCAATTGCTAGTAATCCAACGATTGTTGCACCACGGCGAAGCGCGTGAGTTTCTGGTAATTCGAATGTCGATTTTTCTTGAAATGCTATGTGAGTGGAATTCATAAGGGCAAACTACGTACTGCAGATGAGTTGCATGGCATCCTTTACAGAATTCTTATGAACTTCTTACCGCATTCTTACCTTCTGACTAGCTATTCCCCAGTTTCACCATCAATTGATTCGCGAATGAAGTCTGCATGTCCGTTATGTCTTGCATACTCCTCAATCATGTGCACCAAAATCCAACGCAAACTCGGAGATTCGCCATTTGGCCACTTGCGCTTAGCGAGTTGATCCAATCCACCTAATTCCAAACACGAATCAAGAACCGACTCTGAGAGTTCGCATGATGCGTTCCAATGAGCAAACAGCGTTTCGACAGCTTCTTCTTTTGCAGATTCAAACTCCCAATCTGGGTTGGATGAAAAATCCGCAGAAAGCCAAGGCTCTAACCGATCGTTATCACCCACCCAGCGCCAGAACCACTCGTTTTCCACAAAGGTCATATGTTTGAGTAGCCCGCCAAGAGTGACCGTGGACTTTGCAACCGCAACATTCATCTGTGAACGATTGAGCCCAGAACATTTCCACTTCAACGTCGCTCGCTGGTAATTCAGGAAACCTCTCAGGGTTTCAACTTCGTTTGCAGCTGGTTCTGGTTCTGGTCTACCAACATCGTCAATTGTTGCCACTGACAAAATCTACAGCACTGCGAATTAGTGTTTGCCCATGAGCGATTCGGTGAAATTCGGTTGGCTATCTCCGGTTATTGGCAACAAATGGAGCGACTTTGAGCCCATCGTGATGTTTCAAGAACAGCACATCCTCCCAACAGCGCTTCAACACTTCGATTCGCTTTGGATCGCAGATCACTTCTATGGGTTCGATTCACTCACCGATCCATTCATGGAAGCCTGGACAACCCTCACCTGGCTTGCTGCGAAATTTCCGAACGTGCTGCTTTGCCATCACGTGCTTGGTCAGGGTTACAGAAACCCGGCACTTACCGCCAAGATGGCCGCGACGCTGCAAGTGCTGTCGGGCAACCGATTCATGCTTGGTATTGGAGCAGGTTGGCGTGAAGACGAGTACCTCGCGTACGGATATGTCTTTCCGCGACCAGCCGAGCGCTTCGCCCAACTAGAGGAACTCATCTCTATATGCCGCAAAATGTGGACTGAAGACTCTCCATCGTTCACCGGCAAGCATTTCAGCATCGATAAGGCTGCTGCACCTCCGCGACCAACGGTTGTGCCCCCAGTGTGTATCGGTGCATACGGCGAACAAATCGGCCTCCCACTGGTTGGCCGCCTTGCCGACGTATGGAATTCATCAATTCAAGGCAACGAACAACGTTGGCTGAAGAAACGAAACATTATGCGTGCATCTGCAGAACAGGCTGGACGCGACCCACAATCTATTGAGATTTCTCTCACAATTGAGAGAGGTTTGCCAACCACCGACCTCGAGTCTCAGCAATTCATCCATGATCTCATGCATCTACGCGAACTTGACGTTCGTCA
>JALQUZ010000020.1 GCA_023263695.1 Ilumatobacteraceae bacterium | reverse complement strand
CCAATGACTCTGCGTTCAAGAATGTTTCCCTGTGCCGTTGCAGAGGAAGTCGTACTTACGATTGCAAGTGCAACACAAGCAAAAACAGCAGAAATCGTTTTTTTAAACAATCGCATTTATTTTTTTGCTGAGGCGATTCCGCCACCAAGAACATACTTGTTCGTCATGTTGTACAGAACAACGGATTGTCCAGGAGCAATGCGCCTCTGCGGTTCATTCCAAATAACACGAACCGAGAATTCATTCCAGATTTCCACTGTCGCCGGAATCGCATTTCCATGCGCACTGGACTGCACCAGAACATCACTTGTCTTGAGAAGCCGTTCAATATCACGAAGATCCGACCAAATGACTTTGTCTACTGTGAGCGACTCGCAGTACAAGCGCGCCTCTTCACCAATGATGACGCGCGCGTTTGGCGTATCAACATCTACTACGTATTGCTTTGGCCCACCGCCAGGTATTCCAAGGCCTTTACGTTGACCAATAGTCACCAATTCAAGCGCTTCAACTTTTCCTGCGGGGGACCCGTCTTCGTTCACTACTTCAGCTTTGCGAAACGGAATTCGATTGCCGAGGAACGTTTCACGACCACCAGTTTTGCTAATGAAGCACACGTCTTGGCTGTCTGGTTTTGTAGCGGTGCGCAGCCCAAGTTCAACTGCGCGCTCACGAACTTGAGCCTTTGTCATGTGTCCAACCGGAAACATGGTGTACGCAAGCTCATTTTGGTCCAACATATGTACGACATAGCTCTGATCTTTAGCATCGTCGGCGCCACGGGTGAGTCGTAAAATTCCTTCATCATCATGTTCAATTCGGGCATGATGACCAGTTGCCACCGCATCAAACCCGAGCAAACGAGCACGTTCACTCAGGCGATCAAATTTCAAGTGGCGGTTGCACTCGATGCACGGGTTCGGCGTAATGCCGTCCACATGTGCCTGTACGTAGGGTGCAACAACGTGCGTATTGAAATCGTCTGAAAAATTGAAGACCAAATGATCAATGCCTAATTGTTGAGCAACGCGTCGCGCATCGTCAACATCGGAAACCGAGCAACAGCCCGTGTCGCTTTCGCCACCCCACAGGCGCATCGTCACGCCAACGACTTCGTGCCCTGCCGCCTTTAACTCTGCGGCAGCAACAGACGAATCCACGCCTCCCGACATGGCTACCAGCACTTTCATGCTCTCAAGGCTAACGACGTAATTGATTTACGGCAGACACAATGGCCGAAACCGCAAGGTCTATTTCGGCGTCTGTGGTGGTGTGGCCAAGGCTTAAGCGCAATGCCCCATTACTCCACGACCGATCAATTCCCATTGCTTCAAGCACATGCGAAGGCTCCATGGCCCCACTGGCGCAAGCCGAAGCAGCAGATGCATACACGTCTGCTTGATCCAACAAAAACAGCAACGCTTCGTTTTCAAGACCGCTGAAGCACAGGTGCGCAACACCAGGAACACGGTGTTCGCGCGGAACTGTGTCCAAAACGCCATCGAGCTGCGCGCGAATTTCGTCAACTAATCGGTCACGCAATTTCGTTACTCGCACCATTTCTTCAGCGCGTGTTTTATCTGTAACTTCTAGCGCCTTCGCTGTAGCAATAATTCCTGAAACGTTGTGGGTGCCACTTCGTCGATCACGCTCTTGCCCGCCACCAAAAATAAGTGGTTCAAGATTCTTTCCGGTCTTGATCACCATCACACCAACACCCTTTGGCCCACCAAACTTGTGCGCGGAAAGTGACATGGCATCGACAAGAGGAGTCACTTCGCGTAAGTCCATCCAGCACGCTGCCTGCACAGCATCAGTGTGCAAAATTGCATTCGGTGCATACTTGCGAACAATTCGTGCAACGTCACGCATTGGCGTGATTGAACCAACCTCGTTGTTCACCGCCATCACCGAAACAACAGTGATGGGTTGCTCGTCTGTTGCCGCTTCAAGCACGCGCTGCAGATCATCTAAATCAACGGTTCCCACATTGTTCACGCGAACAACAACACCATTCACATGTTCAACGCAATGCAACACGGCATGATGTTCGGCTGCTGGACACACGGCAACCCCACCTAGGCGACGCACTGCACCAAGAATTGCGTGGTTGTCGCCTTCAGTTCCACCACTGGTGAACACCACTTCGCCAGGCTTACAACCGAGCGTTGCAGCCACAAGGTCGCGAGCTTCGTCCAATGCTTTGCGAGCCTCGCGGGCAAAGCGATGCGAACCCGAAGGATTGGCGTACATATGGTCGAGATATGGGGTCATTGCCTCAATCGCTTCGGCGCGCATTGGCGTGCTTGCAGCGTGGTCGAGATACGTACCCATACCATCAGACTAATGGCTGACTGATTACTGGTCTTCTCGGCGAGAATGGTGATGTGGAATATTCCGATAACCCATATGGCGACAACTTCGCCGACGTTTATGACGAGTGGTATCGGGATTTAGACAACATTGATGCGGTGGTTTCGTTTGTGCTGTCTCTTGCTGAAAACGGCAGCGTCTACGAACTTGGAATTGGAACTGGCAGGCTCGCACTCCCCATTGCGATAGCGGGTGAAAGCGGCGGGGTTGTAGTGAGCGGTATTGATTCGTCGCAAGCAATGCTCAATCAACTGGCCGCCAAACCGCGAGCCGAATTAGTTGACGCACAACTCGGGCACATGGTTCGCGATATGGCCCCAGGGCCATTCAGTGTTGTGCTTCTGGCCTACAACACACTGTTCAACTTGCTGAGCGCCAAAGAACAACAACAGTGCCTCGTTCGCTGCGCCAAATCGATCGCCCCAGGCGGCCACATCATCGTCGATTGTTTCGTGCCCAGCCCAGACATGCCAGAGCACAGTGGTCCTACCCCCCATCGCAGTTCGTCTCGCGGCTACATCACGAGCGAAGTACATGTGGACAAGTCGCAGCAATTAATTGATGGAGTGTTCATTGAAGTTGTTGACGAACAAGCAGTAAGGCGCGAATGGAAAGTTCGATACGCGTCAACTCAAGAAATAGATGCAATGGCCGTGCATGCAGGATTGCAACTTGAACAGCGCTGGGAAACCTATTCACAGGACCCTTTTACCGAGTATTCACGTAGACATATTTCGTTGTACGGCAAAGCACCTCGGAGCAACTCGTAGTACGGTTCGGTTATGGCACACATTGAAGTAAGTATCCAGCTCAACGCAACCCCTGAACACGTATGGAACATTGTTGAACCAGTGGAAAATCACGTGGACTGGATGGCCGATGCTGTAGCCATTCGCTTTCTCAATAATCAAACTCGCGGTGTTGGAACCGAGTTCTTTTGTGACACCAAAGTTGGACCAATCAAACTTGTTGACAAAATGGAAATCACCGAATGGATCCCACAACAAGTCATGGGAGTGCGCCATGTTGGCGTGGTAACCGGCACAGGAAAATTCACGCTCACTCCGCATTTGGGTGGAACCACATTTACCTGGGCGGAAGAACTGAAGTTTCCGTGGTGGCTTGGCGGAAAACTTGGCGAACTCGTTGGCGCCAAACTGGTGATGGGAATGATTTGGAAGCGCAACCTGCGCGAACTTAAAAAGATTGTTGAAGCAACCGCTTAATTAAATCGCGCGAAGTAATGCAGTTGTTGCGGCTGCAAGCACCACAACAACGATTAACGGCAATTTCCGCCACGCAGCAATAATTGCAACGAGCAACCCAATTGTGCGTTCGTCAACGGCAATGGATTGAGCATCGGTGAAAGTGCCGTTGAACACCATGGCCCCAAGCAGCGCTGCAGGAATGAGCATGAGACATTGCGCCAAAACATTGGGAAGTTTGCGCGAACCCACGACAACGAACCCCAGCATCTTGAATGCGTATGCACCAATCGATAACCAGATGACCAGTGTCCATGACATGTTCATGCGGAAGCCTTCGCTCGCTGTGGACGCACACCAATAAAGATGGCTAGGCCAGAAGCAAGAATCGGTAGCCCCACCGGCAGAAATGGAGCCAACACAACGCTGAGAGTTGCGCCAACTGCAGCAGCAATTCGGCCATTTGAGGTTCGTAAATGCGGAACCAACATGGTGATGTAAGCAGCAGTAAATCCGACATCAAGACCATACGTGTGCGGGTCAATGGCGCCACCAAGGACTGCGCCGATCAAGGTGCCTAAGTTCCACAACGAGAACAACGCAATTGCCGTTGTCCAAAACGCAATTTTTTGTAATCGCGGATTCGTTTGCGCGGTCATCATGGCAGTTGTTTCGTCAATCACAAAGTGCGCTGCAAGCAACCGCTTGCCTAACGACTCACCAAAATATGGTGACAATGCAAGTCCATACACACCATTTCGAGCAGCTAACAGCAAGCCACTCCCCAATGCAGCAGAGACCGTCCCGCCAGTTGAAACGATTGACATCGCCGACATTTGTGACGCACCAGTAAATGCAAAGAAACTCAATGCACACGTTTGCCACACGCTTGCACCTGCACCAACCGCAAGCACGCCAAAGGCAAGTGCAAACACGCCGACTGCGCCGCTTAACGCGAGTGCAGAGGTGACAACTGGGCGAACATCTGGCTCAATACGAAATTTCATGAATGCTTACGCGCCAATGCCTTTCAGCATGTCGTCTGCTGCAGCCCATGGGTCAACCATGTGATTCAGCACTTGTTGTTCAAGACCATCCCACTTCTCGCCCGTGCATATTTCGCGAGCACGCAATTCAAGGCGTCGCTCCACAATTGTGCGAAGTTCTTCACGCAACCGAAACGACCTGCGCTGCGTCAGTTTTCCGCTCGCCATGATGAATTCGCGATGTGCCAGCACGGTGTTCCACAGTTCGGAAACACCTTCGCCCGACACAGCAGATGTTTGCAAAATCGGTGGACGCCAATCATCGTGACCAATGTCTGATAAGTCGAGCATCTGCTCCAAGTCGCGACGAGTTTCATCTGCGCCTTTTCGATCTGCTTTGTTAATTACGAAAATGTCTGCGATTTCCATGAGGCCAGCTTTGTTTGCTTGCACCGAGTCGCCCCAGCCCGGGTTCACCACAACAACCGTGGTATCTGCCTTGCCTGCAATTTCAACTTCTACTTGGCCAACGCCAACAGTCTCCACCAAAATCCATGGACAACCCACTGCGTCAAGTAGGTGAATCGCTTCACTCGTGGCTAACGACAAACCACCCAAGTGACCACGCGTTGCCATGCTGCGAATAAACACACCGGCATCGGTTGCGTGGTCTTGCATGCGCACACGATCGCCAAGAATTGCTCCGCCTGTAAACGGCGATGAAGGGTCAATGGCAAGAACAGCAACTTTGGTATCGCTTGAACGTAAGTGGCCAATCGTTGCGCTGGTGAGCGTGCTCTTTCCAGCGCCAGGTGCCCCAGTAATTCCTACGGTGTAACCACTTCCACTTTTCGGGTACGTGAGGCGCGCAATGGTTCGCGCTTCTTCTCCACCGCGTTCAATCAGAGACAACAATCGAGCAAGCGCACCACGGTCCCCTGATACAGCCAATTCAAAAAGCTGCGTGGGGTCTGTAATGCGTTGCGTCACGACTTAAACCGCCACAACCTCGGTTACGCCATCAACTCGATCACGCATGATGCGCTCAATTCCGGCTTTCAATGTTTGGTCCGATGCTGGACACGTTCCGCATGCACCAACGAGGGTTACCTTCACAATGCCAGTTGCTTCGTCAACTTCTTTGAGGACAATGTCTCCACCGTCGGCTTGCAGTGCTGGACGAATAACTTCAATGGTCTCTTCAACCTGTTGCTGCATGCTCACTGAATGCTCCAATTCATCTTCAATCCTCTACGATACGGGGGTGCTTGCTCACCAAGGTGGTTGGGATGAAATCCTGCTCGTTGCAGGACCAATTCTCGTCATTGTGCTCGTGTTATGGAAGGCCACTCAGCGCGCTGAGCGCATTGCCGCCAAGCGCACAGCCGAGTCGGGCGAATCTTCGGCTACGAACGTCGAGTAATTCGGGCTCCAAGGCCCGCTAAACGACCAACGAGGTTGTCGTATCCGCGATCGATGTGATGAATATCGCTCACGATCGTTTGTCCTGTTGCAACCAAACCAGCAACCACCAATGCCGCACCCGCACGAATATCTGGAGCATTCACCGGTGCACCCACAAGTTGTTCCACTCCGCGCACCACCGCATGATGACCGTCAATGCGCACATCAGCTCCGAGCTTCATTAATTCATCTACATAACGGAAACGACCGGGATACAAATTCTCGGTTGCAATTCCCGTTCCATTCGAAACTGCCAGCATGCCAACAAGCAATGGCTTGTAGTCCGTTGCAATTCCTGGGTATGGAAGCGTTGCAAAATCTATTGCGCGCAAACGTTCTTGACATGTCACGTGCAGTCCGTCTTGCTGCGGAGTAATGCCAACACCCATTTCTGTAAATCGATTGATCAGCATTTCCATATGCTCTGCGCGCGCGCCGCGAACAAATACATCGCCGCGAGTAACAGCTACTGCAGAAATATAGGTTGCAGCCTGCACGCGGTCATTCACCACTTCGTGATCGGTGGAGTGCAATTGATTTGGTTTCACTCCAGTAATCATTAAGCGATCGGTACCAATTCCTGCAATATTTGCGCCCATATCAACCAGCATGTTGCACAAGTCAACAATTTCTGGCTCGCGCGCAGCATTATCAATAACCGTGACTCCGTTTGCCAGAACTGCAGCCGTAAGAATATTTTCGGTCGCGCCAACACTTGGAAACTTCAGCTCAATGGTTGCTCCATGTAAATCTTTTGCCGTTGCGCGAATGCCGTCTCTATTCAGTTCAAACGTTGCGCCCATTGCTTCTAGGCCCATTACATGCAAGTCGATCGGACGTGATCCAAAGTCATCTCCGCCGGGCATTGCAATGTCTGCACTTCCATATCGACCCACAAGTGGACCGAGTACGTTGATCGACGCACGAATTCGGTCAACTTGTTCAAACGGGGCAACTGGGGTGATGTTCCCTGTATTGGTGAGCACTAATTCGTGTGTGCCGATTCTTTGCGACTGCACCCCAAGTGCGCGCAAGAGGTCGCACATCGTGTCAACGTCTGCAATGTCAGGAACATTGGTCAGGCGGTATTCACCTTCGGCCAGCAGGGTCACGGCCATCAGCTTGAGGACCGAATTCTTGGCTCCGGGAACCTGAACCTCGCCTCGCAGCGCTTCGGAATGCTCAACAACAATCTGCATGACGCAATCAGTATGCTCGCGCAGTGGCAACAAGTAGCACTTACCCCAAGAAATACAGCCGAATATGGGGTTTTTCGGCGCCTGAGCCACTTACCCCTCGGCAAAAAAGCGTGCTCAAACTGTTGTGGCTTGCCTGCCTTCCTGCCGCCTATGTGAACACCGTGTTTACACAAACCGTTGCGTATGCATCGACTGAATTTCATATTTCAGAACAAGGTCAAGGTTTCGCAGCAGCAATCGTGCGCTGGGGAGTCATCATTGCAATTCCTATTGCGTCATACGCCGACAGAGTGGGAAGGCGTCGCGTCATCATTGGTCTTGCTTGGCTTGCGCCGCTCATGATTTCTCTCGGTGCGCTTTCACCATCGTTCGCATTTCTAGTTGCAACACAAACGATTGGTCGGCCACTCGGCATCGCACTCACCGTATTTGTGTTGGTATTTGCCACAGAAGAAATGGGCACCAACACTCGTGCATGGGCTCTCAGTATTTTGGCTGTGGGCAGTGGCGTTGGCGCTGGTTCAGCAGTAGGTGCAATTCCACTCGCCGGCATTTCCGAATCGTCATGGCGATTGGTGTATCTCGTGGGTATTGCATGGCTGGCTGTGGCGTACGTGCTTACTCGCTCGCTTCCTGAGACCGAACGATTCCTTGCACTTCACGAAGAGCAGATTCACCACACCGATGTAGAAACACACATTCACCGCGATCGCTTGTGGCTGCAAATTGCAGTCGCTGTGCTCACCAATGTATTCGTTGCAACCGCATCAATCTTTCAATCGCGCTATCTCAAGGATGTTCGTGGATATTCCGCATTCGAAATTTCAATATTCATCACCATCACGACCATCCCTGCAACGTTTGGATTAGTAGCTGGTGGTCGCCTTGCCGACAAGATCGGTCGCAAGGCTGTTGCCATCGCCACCGTTCCAACGGGAACATTGCTGTTTGCTTCGTCATTTGCACTACACGGGTTCGCCATGTGGAGTGCTGCAATTTTCGGTGGGGTGCTTCTGGGCGTTTCCTACCCTGCGATGGCCGTGTTTCGCAGCGAACTATTCCCCACTGCACACCGCAATATGGCGTCCATTCTCATCATGGTTGCTTCTCTCATTGGCGGAAGCGTTGGGCTCATCTTCGCTGGGTTCTTACTCGACAATGGCATGTCGTATGGCCGCGTCATGCTCACGTTTGCACTTGGCCCAGTCATCGTTGCGGCACTTGTTGCAGCAAAATACCCAGAAACCGCACACCTCGAACTTGAAGACATCAACCCCGAGGATGCGCACTTACACGGTTCGTAGCCAGTCCTTCAACAATGCGGCCACGCGTTCATCGTGACCTTTTAATTCGTGTCGACCACCTTCAATAAGATGAACTTCGGGCAGTAAAGGAAGCAAAGCAAATGCACTCACTAGCTCTTCTGGGGTGCCGAATTCATCGCGAGTTCCGCTTATAAATAAGGCTTTTGTGGCCAGTCGTGGAAAATGCTCGGTGCGTAATTGATCAGGTTTTTTAGGCGGATGCAGCGGATAACCAATGCACACCACACCAGCAACGCTGAGTTGATCTTCACTATCGGAACTTGCCATGGTGCACATACGACCGCCCATTGAACGGCCACCAATTACCAAATCTGTCGTGTCGCATCCAAGTTCACGGGCGAAGGCACGCACTTCGTCTTTTACACACTGCACCAACACGGGTGCCTTATCAGGAAATTTCTTGCCAGCTTTGCGATACGGAAAATCAACTCGCAACACCGGCAGAGGGCTGAGGTGATTCTCGATGGCAACGAGTGCTGAGTGACCACGACTGCTCCCCGCACCAGGAAACAGCACTACTCCGCGTACGACCATGACGTTACGAACTGAGCAACACGCGACGTGCTTCACTCAAATCATTGATATTGGCGCTCGCCGTGCTTGAATCACCGCCATGATCGGGGTGTACATCGCGCAAACTTTCACGGAAGCGAACTTGAATTTCACGTTTGGTCGGTTTTACCGTTCCCGGTGGGAAGCCCAGCATCTCTAGTGCCCATGCACGTGGGTCTGCCATTGCTGCAATGGTTGATGCATTACTTCCTGCCAAGTACGCAACAAAAGTTTGGTTCAGTGGCCCGCGCCACTTCATGGCCTTCAACAGCATGGGAGCAAGCTTCTTGCGAATACTTGGGTCTAATCGCTCCAATACATATATGGCGCCAAGCACATGCTGCAGCGGAGTTCCGCCCTCAGAAAACTCGAAGCGAATGGAATCGTTTTCACCAATCATGCGATGCACGCTTCGAGCAAGACCGTGCCTGTCTGCTTGAAAGCGGTGGCGCAACCGTGGTTGCACTATGCGCTCGCCCTGTTCAATTTGCGAAATCAAACGATGTACATCGGGAATCAAATCTTCATGAACATTTCCTGCATGTGCAGCAACAATTGCTCCGAGCAAAATTCCACCAAGCCCAGGGGTTGGGTCAATTGGCAAATTCAATCCACCAAGTGACAACCGGCGTGTTGGAGTAATTGGCCGGGAGTGCCAGAACTCCACTTCAGCTAGAACTTCAGATTGAGCCGAAGTCTCAGTTGTTGTCATCTACAAAAGTTACGCCACGACTGTCAATGGAGTCCAAGCAAGAGTCAACAACTGCTTCAACTCCGATGGGAACCAGCAACATGGTGCCATCCCAGCGGTAACCAATGTCTAAATTGTCCAGCATGTCGCACAGTTGCTTACGCTCGCCTTCCGACCATTCATCTAGTTCGTATTCGGTGATGTTGTCTTCAGCCGAGTCATCATCGTCGCCGTCGTCAAGATTGTCGAGTTCGTCTTCAATTTCGTCCAAAATTGCATCAACAACCTGCTCGGTGGCTTGTGCAACTAACAGCTCTGGCCCATCCCATGAGTGGGCAACTTCTGCATCGGCAAGTGCTGCCGCAACATCGGCTCGATCGTCAACCGACCAGTCAGAAAGGTCGTAACGCGTGGTGAGCGCCTCTGGGTCTTTAGGGTTCCATTCGCTCATAACCCGAACGCTACTTCGTTTCAGTCCAAAAGCGAATTGCGACTAGATTTTGTGCCATGCCTGCACGTGAAAGACCAGACCGCAACCTCGCAATGGAACTGGTGCGTGTCACCGAATCGGCAGCACTCGCCGCCTCAAGGTGGGTAGGGCGAGGCGACAAGAACGCAGCAGATGGCGCAGCAGTAGACGCCATGCGCAACGTGCTTGACACCGTAAGCATGGACGGAATTGTGGTCATTGGTGAAGGCGAAAAAGACGAAGCCCCAATGCTCTACAACGGCGAACGCGTTGGCAACGGCAGCACGCCAAACACCGACGTTGCAGTCGACCCAATTGACGGCACAACCCTTACATCGCTAGGTCGCGGAAACGCACTTTCCGTCATTGCAGTTTCCGAGCGCGGCTCCATGTTTAACCCTGGTCCGTGCGTGTACATGGACAAGATTGCCGTTGGGCCTGAAGCCGCGCACGCAGTAGACCTTGACTGGTCACCAACGAAGAACCTGCAAGAAGTTGCACGTGCAACGAAAAAACTTGTTAGCGAACTTACCGTCATGATTCTTGAGCGCGATCGACATAACGACCTCATCGCCGAGGTTCGTTCAACCGGTGCACGCATTCGTCTTATTTCCGACGGCGATATTTTCGCAGCAATTGCAGCCGCTTCACCAGAAGTTGGTGTCGACATTTTGTTTGGCATTGGCGGAACCCCAGAAGGCGTGGTGGCAGCAGCCGCATTGAAAGCTATGGGCGGTGAAATCATTGGTCGCCTGCATGCTCGTAACGACGAAGAGCGCAAAGCTGCAGAAGCCGCTGGATACGACCTCAATAAGGTGCTCACCACCGACGATCTCATTAGCGGCGAAGACATCTTCTTTGCGGCAACGGGCGTTACTGATGGCGAGCTCTTGCGTGGCGTGCGATACGACGCATACGGTGCACGCAGCCACAGCTTGGTCATGCGCAGTCGCAGCGGAACTATTCGCTACATCGACACGCATCATCGCCACGATCGCCTAGCGGCATACTCTTCTACAGACGCAAAATAAGCGCTGGTTTAACGGCGCGTAAACAGGCCGATAAACCAGCGTCCAACACTGCGTGGCAACACATCGGTAATGCCGACCAGTGTCTTATACAAAATTCCCGGCACCACAATTGGCTTGCCTTTTATAACGCCATTAATTCCCGTACGAGCAACCAACTTCACTGAAGTCCAAGCAATTGCAGGGAATTTGCTCTCGTATTTGCTGGTATTCGATACCGATTGAAATTCTGTTTTGGTTAAACCTGGGCACAATGCCGTAATACGAATGCCGGTGTTTGCAAGTTCTTGATGTACCGCTTCAGTGAAGCTAGTAACAAATGCTTTTGTTGCTGAATACACAGCGAGTCCCGGCTGAGCCTGGAAGCTGGCAACACTGGACACATTTAAGATGTACCCACGACCGCGCGGCAACATCAAGTTCACCGCAGCACTAGTAATTCGCATGAGCGCAACTACATTCAGCTGCACCTCATTCGCTAAACGATTTGGGTCGATACGGTGCATTGGTCCAGAAGTTCCAAAGCCAGCATTATTTACCACCAAATCAACTGGTGGCTTTGCAATATCACGCAAGCGAGCTTCGACTAATGCAACACCTTCAGTAGTCAACAAATCGGCGGTCAACACTTCGACGTTTTTGTATTGATCGGCAATGGTTTGTAGGCGGTCACCACGACGCGCAACAAGCACCATTGGCACTCCTGCTTTACCCAACATGTGCGCCATCTGTTCGCCGATGCCGCTCGAAGCACCCGTAATGAGTGCTTGCGTAAATGGATAGTTAGTGCGTGGCACGCGTCTCGGTTAGGCCGCCAGCAGCGGACAATCGTGCATGCGCACGACGCAATGCAGATTCGACGGTTGCATCATGTTCGCCACGGCTGGCAGCTTCAGCGCGCTCTAGGGCTGCACGAGCACGCTTGATGTCAATTGCTTCTGCAAGTTCTGCAGAGTCAGAAAGAATCGTGACGTGATCGGGTGCAACTTCTACGAAGCCACCATGCACTGCGAGGTCTTGTACTTTGCCATCCGACAAGTAAATACGCGTGTGGTTTTCGGTCAATGCTCCCAAGAACGAAATGTGCCCTGGCAAGAATGCGATTTCGCCGCCATCGAGTGTGCGGGTGATGACCTGCTTGGCCTCACCAGAAAACAGCACACGCTCAGGCGAAACCACCTCTACGCGAAGAGCACCAGTTGAAGCCATTACGAAGCATTCTCCTGCAGTGACTTCGCCTTTGCGAGCACTTGGTCTACGCCACCAACGTTCAAGAAGGCCTGTTCTGGAATTTCGTCCAAGTCGCCCTTAATGATTGCTTCGAAACTTTCTACAGTCTCTTCAGTCTTTACGTATTCACCCTTCAAACCGGTAAATACTTCAGCAACGAAGAACGGCTGCGACAAGAATCGCTGTACTTTGCGAGCACGTGCAACAGTGAGGCGATCTTCTTCTGAAAGTTCGTCCAGACCCAAGATGGCGATGATGTCTTGCAATTCCTTGTAGCGCTGCAAAATTTCCTGCACCTTACGAGCAGTTGCATAGTGACGATCTCCAACAACTTCTGGCGACAAAATTGTCGACGTTGAAGCAAGTGGGTCCACTGCAGGGTAAATACCAAGCGATGCGATTTGGCGTGACAACTCGGTGGTTGCATCCAAGAACGTAAAGGTGGTGAACGGAGCTGGGTCGGTGTAGTCGTCCGCAGGTACGTACACAGCCTGCAACGAAGTGATCGAGCGACCACGTGTTGAAGTAATACGTTCCTGCAACTGACCCATTTCGTCAGCAAGCGTTGGCTGGTAACCCACAGCTGAAGGCATACGTCCAAGCAGTGTTGATACTTCTGATCCAGCTTGTACGTAACGGAAAATGTTGTCTACGAACAACAACACGTCTTGGTTGCGTACGTCGCGGAAGTACTCGGCCATGGTGAGTGCCGAAAGAGCAACGCGAAGTCGAACTCCAGGTGGTTCGTCCATTTGGCCGAACACGAGAGCTGCCTTTTCGAACACTCCCGACTCTTCCATTTCCATGCGCAAGTCGGTGCCTTCACGTGTGCGCTCACCTACACCGGCGAACACTGACACACCACCGTGGTTTGAAGCCACGCGGTTAATCATTTCGGTAATGAGAACGGTCTTACCTACACCTGCACCACCGAACAAGCCAATTTTTCCACCAGCGAGGTACGGGGTGAGCAAGTCGATGACCTTAATTCCGGTTTCAAACATGCGACGGCTTGGTTCGAGAGCGGCGAAGTCCGGAGCTGGACGGTGAATGTCCCAACGCTCTGCATCTTTGAAGTCGTCGTTGTTTCCGTCGAGGCACTCGCCCCATACGTTCCACACGTGACCGAGTGTCTTATCGCCAACTGGCACCTGAATGCCGTGACCCGTGTTGCGCACCGGCGTACCGCGGCGCAAACCGTCTGTTGGCTTCATGCACACAACGCGTACTCGGCTGTTACCCAATTGCTGGGCAACTTCAGCCAACACTTTGACGTCTTTGCCGTCTGCGGTGATGGTGAACTCCAGCGCTTGATTTAGCTCTGGCAATGATCCACGCGGAAACTCCACGTCGATAACTGGACCTGCAATCGCGACGACCTTTCCGTCTTTCAGTGCAGTTGATGATGTTGTGCTCATGTTGTGCTCCTCTTTCTCAAACTATTAAGCGGACTTGCCAGAGCCGAGTGCTTCAGCGCCGCCCACAATTTCCATAATTTCTGTTGTAATCGAGTCTTGACGCGCACGGTTCATAATGCGCGAAAGTGTCTTAATGAGTTCTTCTGCGTTGTCGGTTGCCGACTTCATTGCGCGTTGGCGTGCAGCGTGCTCGCTGGCAGCTGCGTTGAGCAATGCTGCATAAACGCGCGCTTCAACGTAGCGAGGCAACAACGTTTCAAGAATGACTGATGGATCTGGTTCAAACTCGTAGTCACTATTTGCGGCCGACTTACCATCGCCACCTGCAACTACATCTTGTTCTAGAGGAACAAGCGGACGTCGAACGACTTCCTGGGTTCCTGCCGATACGAAGCGTGTGTACACCAGTTCGACGCGATCGATGATTCCCTTGACATACAAATCAACTACGTACTCGCCAATTGCCTTTGCATCTGCATAACCAGGTGCATCAGAAAAACCAGCAAAACCAGTACCAATTTTGTATCCACGGAAACGGAAGTACCCCTCGGCCTTGCGGCCAACTGGAACAACCAAGTAGTCCTTGCCAGCAAGTACGTCTGCCTTAATTTCGCCTTCGGTTGCACGCAACACACCAGAGTTATAACCACCACACAAACCTCGGTCAGCAGTAATGGCCACATAACACGTGGTCTTAATTTGCTCACGAGTCTTTAAGAAAGGTGACTCGCTTCCGGCACCACTTGCAGCCAAGTCTTTCACCACTTCGGTAATGCGATCAGAGTATGGAACGGCGGCAATTACACGTTGCTGAGCTTTGACGATGCGCGAAGCAGCGATCAATTCCATTGCACGTGTAATTTTCTTCGTCGCCTGCACGGACCGAATTCGTCCGCGCAGAATACGCTCTTGACCGCCAGCCATCTACTTACTCCGTTGCGAGTGTCTTGGCGCTTGCAGCGTCACCAACTTCGCCAGCAGATGTAGCGGTTGGATCAGCGCTAGCCGATGCGGATGAAGTGACGAATGAAGCCTTGAACGACTTCACGATGTCGGCGAGATCCTTTGGCACATCGGCCTTAGGGTCTTGACGAATTCCTGCCAACACTGATGAATGACGTGTGCGCATGTGATCGAGAAGTTCGTTCTCGAATCGACGTACGTCGCCAACTGCAATGTCGTCCAAGTAACCCTTGGTACCAGTGAAAATTGAGACTACTTGTTCTTCAACTGGCATTGGGCTGTTGAGTGGTTGCTTCAGCAATTCCACCAAGCGGTATCCGCGCTCGAGCTGTGCCTTCGAAATGGCGTCGAGTTCAGAACCGAATGTGGCGAATGCTTCAAGTTCACGGAACTGAGCAAGGTCGAGCTTCAGTGTTCCTGAAACGCTCTTCATTGCTTTGATCTGTGCAGCACCACCTACGCGCGATACCGAGATACCTACGTCTACTGCTGGGCGAACACCCGACTTAAAGAGGTTGTCCTGCAAATACACCTGGCCATCGGTAATGGAAATCACGTTGGTTGGAATGTAAGCCGATACGTCGCCAGCCTTAGTTTCAATTACTGGCAATGCAGTAAGTGAACCCGCTCCGTTTGCATCGCTCAATTTTGCGGCGCGCTCGAGCAAGCGGCTATGCAGGTAGAACACGTCTCCCGGGTATGCCTCGCGGCCTGGTGGACGACGAAGCAACAACGACATCTGACGGTAGGCCTCGGCCTGCTTCGACAGGTCGTCGTACACAACCAGTGCGTGCTCGCCATTTTCCATCCAGTGCTGACCCATTGCGCAACCTGCATACGGTGCCAAGTACTTAAACGGCGCTGGGTCGGAAGCTGGTGCAGCAACAACCACGGTGTATTCAAGTGCTCCGTATTGACGAAGTACTTCTACGGTTTGTGCAACGGTTGAGCCCTTCTGGCCAATTGCTACGTAAATGCACTTCACGCCTAGTCCGCGCTGGTTAATGATGGTGTCAATTGCGATGGTGGTCTTGCCGGTCTTACGGTCACCAATGATGAGCTCGCGTTGTCCGCGACCGATCGGGGTCATCGCGTCGATCGACTTGATTCCAGTCTGCAACGGCTCGTGCACTGGCTTGCGACCCATAATTCCTGGCGCCTGAATTTCTACACGGCGTGAAATAGATCCGATGATGTCGCCTTTGCCATCGATTGGCGTGCCGAGTGCGTTTACTACGCGGCCCAACATTGCGTCGCCAACTGGTACCGACAAAATATTGCCGGTTGACTTCACTGGCTGACCTTCTTCAATTTGGTCTGAATCGCCAAGAATTACGGTTCCGATTGAGTCTTCGTCGAGGTTCAACGCGAGACCAACGATTCCGCCTTCGAACTCGAGCAATTCGTTTACAGCGCAATCAGGCAAGCCGCTTACGCGAGCAATACCGTCACCAACTTCAGTCACGCGACCAACGGTGCGTGCCTCGGTTGACGACTGGAAGCCATCGAGACTCTTATTAATCGCTGCCGCAATGTCACTTGCGGAGAGTGTTAGTTCAGCCATGTGTTTGTCCTTTCAGAACGAAATCAGATTCGGGTCTTCAAATTGTCGAGGCGGGTGCGAACAGTGTCGTCAATAACTTTGTCGCCAACTGTGGCAACAAGTCCACCGATAACGCTTGGGTCAACAACAACTTTCAAGTTCACTGTTTTGCCAGTTGCCTTGCTGAGTGCTGCAGCCAAACGAGTTTGCTGATCGTCGGTGAGTGCAACTGCGCTGCGTACTTCAGCAAGGTCTTGGTTATTGCCAGCAGATGAAAGTGCAATGACCTCATCAAATACTGCGGGCAATTCACGAACCTGGCCACTTGCAACGATCATTGACACAATCTGCACGGTTGCGCGGTTTGCGCGAGTACCGATCAACTGTTCAACAACCTGCAAACGACGCTCGGATGGAATGGTTGCATCGCCGAGAACGTTGCGCAACTCATCACTCGACTCGTATGCGCGTGCAACTGCATACAACTCATTGCTTATGGCATCGGCGGCACCCTCGGCCTGAGCAATGGCGAACAATGCCTGTGCGTATGCCTTTACTTTTGCGTTACTCATCGCCCTGCTCCAACCTTCGAAATGAAGTTTTCTACGAGATCCTTATGGATCTGTTCATTCATCGTTGCGGCAACCACAATTGGCGTTGCACGCGATGCAAGAACTGAAATTTCATTGCGCAGTTCGTCTGATCCGCGGCCACGCGCAGCAGAAATTTCTGCTTCTGCTTTCGCTTCAAGCTCAGCAATTTCTGCTGCCATACGCGTACGACCTTCGGCCAGCACTGCAGATGCTTGTGCGTCTGCTTCAGCCAAAATTCGTGCGCGCTCTCCGGCAACGTCGCCAAGTGCCTTGCGAATATTCTGAGCATCGCCTTCTGCAGTTACCTTTGCGGCTGCTGCATCGTCGAGCTCTTTCTGAATTTTCTCAGTGCGAGCCGAGAAGCTCTTCTTGATCATTGGTCCAGCGAATTTCACCAACGCGCCCACAACGATGACTGACGACAAACCGCCGTAAATAATTTCGGCGTTTTCCGGCAATATCCAGCTGTGTGTCTGGGTTGGGTCTTCGCTCGCCAACAATGAAATGACGTGCGCAATCATGAACGTGCTCCAGTCTGCATAACTTGTTGCACGGCTTTCTGAACCACACTCGCGTCAGGAGACTTGCCCACTGCAAGCTGCGTGGTGTGTTCAGTTACCGATGCAACGGCTGCGGCCACTTGGTCGCGTACTGCGTTGCGTGCTGCTTCAAGTTCTGCTTCTGCTGCTGCACGCTTCGCAGCGATGCGTGCGTTGGCTTCTGCAATCTTGCTGCTGCGTTCTTGATCCAATGTTTGGCGTGCCTTGTCGACGCGTGCTGCTGCTTCGGCGCGAACCGTTGCAATTTCAGCCTCGTACTTCGACACGTCCGACTTTGCGGCCGATCGAGTTGAGTCGGCCGACTCAAAGTCTTCGCGAATGCCGTTGTAACGAGCGTCCATTCCCTTTTTGATTCGTGGGAACAAGAACACGCGCATGATGACCAGGAACACGAGGAACGAACCAGCACCCCAGACGAGCTCTTTGCCCTCTGGTGCAATTGGGTTCGGACCCGTGGATTCGGCAGCGGTCGCTTCTGTTCCGCCTGTGGCGGTATCAGAAGCAATGCGTACCTGAACCAGGCCACCTTGCAGTGTCGTTACGTGAGCTCGCATTGGATCAGGCGAACTTCAACAGAATGAAGGCAACGAAGCCGATAAGTGCAAGAGCTTCGGTAAATGCAACACCAAGGAACATGGTGGTGCGGACCATACCTGCAGACTCCGGCTGACGTGCCATTGCTTCAATGGCCTTACCGAAAATCATTCCGATTCCGATGCCAGGTCCGATTGCTGCGAGACCGTAAGCAAGACCAGCCATTTGTGCAGCGGCATTTGCCTTTGCTTCAGCTGGTGTGAGGTCTGCTGCAACGCGAATGCTCGCGTGTGCGATTCGTGTTAACGCTTCCATTGTTTATCTCCTGTTTAGTTGTTTAGTTTTTTGTGGGTATCTGTCGGTATTCGATCTGTCTGAATTAATGCTCTGGGTGCGTTGCCCCACCGATGTACACCGCGGTAAGCACCGTGAAGATGTACGCCTGGAGGAATGCAACCAAGATCTCAAAGCCCGTCAAGAAAATGAGCAGGGCGAATGGCAATACGCCAATTGGCATCAGGAAGAATTTTTGTGTCTGTGCCTGAATCAGTGCCTGTGTAAGCAAGGCGAAAATTACCAACAAAAGGTGACCAGCAAGCATGTTGGCGAAAAGTCGAACTGCCAACGAGAACGGACGAACTACGAGAGTGGAGATGAGTTCGATTGGTGTTACCAAGATGTAGAGCGCCTTTGGCACTCCCGGTGGGAACAACACATTCTTGAAGTAGCCAAATAATCCTTGGTGTTTAATGCCTGTTGCATTGAACACCACCCACACAAGTAGCGCCATGAATGCAGGCACACCCATGCGGGCTGTTGCAGGCATTTGAATGAACGGAATAATTCCTGGCAAGTTGCACAAGTAAATAAACACGAACATCGTGAGCAAGAACGGCGTCCAACCCATTCCATCTTTGCCCATGGTTTCCATGATGATGTTTTTCTCAATGAACTCGACGATGATCTCGGCCAAGTTGCGGCTCCCCTTTGGAGCCTTGCGCGCATCTTTCATTGCTGCAACAAGGAACAATGCTGTTCCAATGACCGCAGACAAAATTGCGATGATGACCACTTTGTTGATGCCAGGAACAACATCACGCCAACGAAGAATGGTGTTAATTGGAGGGAAGCTGAAACCTCGCCCCGAGCCTTCACCAAGAATTACTGCAATGTGGTTTAAGAACACTGTGATCCTGCTTTATCGACTAGTTACTTGTTGAATCTTGAACGGTGGGGCTTGCTACATGTTTTGGCTTGAGTCCGGGGAAAGCAAGCGACAAAGAAATATAACGCATTTCCCAGAAGAGCAACCCAACGTGAGTAATGACAATAGTCATGCACAATGGCACGAGTTCAACCCACGTCGCATTGCGGACAAAAAATACCGCCGCGGCAATTACCGCGAGGCGAAAAATGTAACCAAACAGCGTTGCGCCCATCATGAGGGCGTACGAAATACGGGCGGTGTACGACACCATCCACGCTGCAACCGCAAAATTACCCAACACCAGTACAACCCCGTATGCACTCGACCATGCACCGTTCACTCCCCAAAACACCGCGCTCAGTCCGATCAATAGTGGGGCGACAATGGAGCCGCGCTTAATAATGTCGCGCACAATCGCAGCCTCGGGCGCTGGGCCTTGGTCATTCATTGACAGAACTGACACGTATTGAGGATCGTCAGTTTTCACTGAGGCTCCTGTCGCGTTGGTGCGCCATTGACGCACTTGATCGCTGTTCTTCAAGCGTTTTCATGCGTCCGTCGTACGTGTAATACATGCGGATGAAGTTGCCGACAACTGAAAACACCACCAACGCAATGGTCACGATTGGCATCGTTCCCACCTGCGAGTCGATGACAAGACCAACAACGGTAAACACCAACACGCTCAGCGCCATTTCTGGGCCTCGACCGAGTGTGTCACTCATGCCAGATTCCAATGCCTTCTTGGGCACCAACTTCTTAGGAAAGAACTTCAACGAGAAAATGCCTCTCAGGCTCGAACCGCTTGTGAAACTAAGTACAAACTAGTTTGAGGCCGCCAAATCGACCAAACCGGTCGTGCGTTTGTGCCCTATTCGGCTGTTTCGTGGGGCCGCCAACGGGGGTGCAATACCGTAAATGCAGCTAAAACCACCGCTGCGGCGAGCAATGGCCAGAAATTTGGCTTCGTTGAAATGAGGGCTGGGTACAAAGCGATGGTCGACAACAATGCCGTCCATGACCACAAAATAACGACAGCACGTCGAGGTCCATGCCCTAGGGCAATCAGTCGATGATGCAAGTGTCCTCGGTCAGCAGTAGCAAAACCTTGCCTGCTTACCGTGCGTCGCAGAATGGCAAACAGCACGTCGAAGAATGGCACGCCAAGAATAAGCAGTGGAATAAATAGCGGCGCGATAAAAAAATACGTTTGCCCACTCACACCTTGTAGCTGCGGATCCGCCCTGCCTCCTACGACACTGGTAGACACTGCCATCAGCAGACCGAGCATGAGTGCGCCAACATCGCCCATGAAAATTCGCGCAGGGTTGAAGTTGTACGGCAAGAAACCCAAACAAATTCCAAGCGTGATGATGGCGATGAGTGGACCAATGTTTGGTTGCGCGAGCAAACCTTGATCGGCAAGATGCTTGCTGTACACAAAAAATGTCGCTGCAGCTATTGCGACAATCCCCGTTGCGAGCCCATCGAGTCCATCAATCAAGTTGATGGCTTGAGTCATTCCTAAAAGCCACAACACCGTGAACAGCGGAATCCAATCGTTGGACAACACAAACACGTCAAGGAATGGCACGCGGAAATAAAACATCGTTACGCCGAACCACACCAGCACCAAAGCAACCAGCACAACTCCAGTGACTTTCATTGGCGCAGATAGATCACGAATGTCATCGGCGAACCCGAGTGCGGTAATCAACACTGCAGCGAGTACAACACCAATCAATTCGGAGTTTCCAGAAATAACTGGCGAGAAGCGATCCATTCGCCACGCAAGTATGAGCGCAGCAACAAGTCCGCCAATGAATGCCAGGCCACCAACGTTTGGCGTAGCTATCGGGTGCGCACGCCGTTCATCCGGTTCAGCCATCCATCGTCGTTTACGCGCATAACGCTCGACAAGCGGAGTAAGGATTGCTGTCACCACCGCGGCACATAGGCCGACGATCAGATAGCCAGTGAGATCAATCACGCACGCTTCGGGTACACAGGAAACTTGGCACACAACGCAGCAACCTTGGCGCGAATTTCGGCCACAGCTGCAGGGTTGGTGCGATTGCGCAACGTTGTTGCAATGTATTCAGCAATCAATGCCATTTCAGGCTCTTTCATGCCCTGTGTTGTTACTGATGGAGTTCCAATTCGCACACCGCTGGTAACGAAGGGACTGCGCGGATCATTTGGAATGTTGTTCTTGTTCAACGTAATTCCAGCCTCATCAAGAATGAGTTGTGATTCTTTGCCAGTGAGTTCGGCATCAAATGGTTGCAAGTCCACCACCATCATGTGCGTGTCGGTTCCGCCCGAAACCAAGCGGAAACCCTGCTTTGACAGGGCTTCTGCAAGAGCCGAAGCATTCTTCACAATTTGCTGCGCGTAGTCCTTAAAGCTTGGCTGCATTGCTTCGTGAAACGCAACAGCCTTTGCTGCAACTGCGTGTTCAAGTGGGCCGCCTTGGCTTCCCGGAAACACTGCCTTGTCAATTGCTGCAGCATGTGCAGCAGTGGTCAAAATGCAACCGCCACGCGGACCACGCAGAGTTTTGTGCGTGGTGAATGTAACCACGTCGGCGTACGGAACCGGGTTTGGATGTGCGCCACCAGCAACAAGTCCAGCAATGTGCGCAATGTCAAACATCATGAGCGCACCAACCTCGTCGGCAATTGCTCGGAATGGCTGAGGCTCTAGTCTGCGTGGGTACGAAGTAGTTCCCGCAACAATCATCTTCGGTTTGTGCTTAATTGCAAGTTCGCGAATTTGATCGAAGTCCAAGCGCTCATCGGTTGCACCAACGCGGAACGATTGAAAGTTGTACAAAATTCCTGATGCGTTTACTGGAGAACCGTGCGTGAGGTGACCGCCGTGATCAAGGCTGAGTCCAAGAACTGTGTCGCCAGGCTTAATGAGTCCCAGATACACCGCCATGTTTGCGCTTGCACCAGAGTGTGGCTGCACGTTGGCATGGTCTGCACCAAACAATTGCTTTACACGCTCAATTGCAATCGCTTCGATGTCATCAACAACTGCGTTGCCACCGTAGTAACGCTTTCCTGGGTAACCCTCTGCGTACTTATTGGTAAGTACCGAACCCGTAGCTTCCATCACATCTGGTGATGTGAAGTTTTCGCTAGCGATGAGTTGCAGTCCTGTGTTCTGACGTTCGCGCTCTTTATCGATCAATCCAAAAACTTCGGTGTCTCTCTGAGTCTCTGACGGCCAAGGCATTAGCGTGCTCCTTCTTGTTGTTCTATTTCTGCCAATTGCGCAACTCTGCGCTCATGACGTCCACCTTCAAACGGTGTTGTAAAAAACTTCTCCACGATTTGTTCTGCTAGTTCAAAACTCACGACTCGCCCGCCCATACTCAACACGTTCGCGTTGTTATGCGACCGAGCCATCTCTGCCAGGTATAAGTCGTTGCACAATGCTGCGCGAACGCCATGCACTTTG
>JALQUZ010000001.1 GCA_023263695.1 Ilumatobacteraceae bacterium | reverse complement strand
GCAATTACGGCCTTGGTGAGTTCTCCGCTACGAACGGCATTTCTGGCAGCTTCTACAGCAGCGATATACGTAGACAGAGAAACACCATCTCGAACGTCAAAATGCGCAGTACTAAAACGTGCGGTATCTACATTGATCTCTGGGATTGGCGCATCATCAATAACCGTCACCCAAGTTTCACCTTCTCGTGTTTTGCAAAATGTAACGGTCGGCAAGATGAAGTCGGCGTCGTGGGTTGTATCGAATGGAATTGAACCAAACATGATGGGGCCAACTCCGATGGGAGAGTCGGGTGACGAGTATTCAATGGTGCTTAACAACTCACGAGCTTCGGTTGCGTTTGCTCGGGCTGAAATACCCATACCGGCAAAACCAATTCCTTCACGAACAAAAAGAGAGCCGTTTGCGCCCGCCACATCATTGAGATCGATTTCGCGATCTGTGAGCTGTGCAAGCGGGAAAGACGTCGCCTTCATACCGGTTGCTATCGCTTCGTTGCGTGCATCAACTGTGTCAAGCCACCCGATAGTTGTTCATGACGAACATGCTCAAACCCAGCATCTTGCAGCATTCGTACAAGTTGTTCTGGGGCAGGTAGGTAAGCCACGCTCTTTGGAAGGTAGTTGTAAGCGGCACGGTTGGAAAGAATGCCTCCAATGCGTGGAACAACTTTTCCGAAATACACGCTGTTGCCCCAGCGAATAATGGGATTGGTCGGCGTGCTCACATCGAGAAGCGCAATACGTCCTCCCGGTTTGGTGACGCGAGCAATCTCGTGAAAAAACACGTTGAGATCAACCAGGTTGCGTAACGCAAACCCGCATGTAACGCCATCAACTGATTGCGTGGCGATGGGAAGTCGCAAGATGTCTGCCTGCACTCGCGGTGCTTTGCTGTGGTCGGCAGCAAGCATTCCAAATGACATATCGAAAGAAAGCGGGTGCAAGCCTGCTTTGCGAAGATTGATGCACAGATCTCCTGTGCCGCTGGCCAGGTCAAGTACCCGTGCACCCTTTGAGAGCGCGAGTTTGCGGACAGCGATTTTGCGCCAACGTGTGTCCAGCCGGAAAGTCATGATGCGGTTCACCAAGTCGTACCGTGGGGCAATGGCATCAAACATGTTCTGAACAACTTTTGCCTTGGCTTCTCCCTGCGGAAGATCCGGGGTGTCCCAAGCCACTTTGTCGGAATTGCTCACCTCGTCAGGTTACGACACTCTCGGCAATACTTGATGATTGACCTCGCTTCTTTGTGGTGAGGGAAAGGTTTGGGGACCAATGATCGATTTCACATTTACGCCAGAGATTGAAGCTGTGCGCCTGAAGGTTCGCGCATTTATGGATGAACAGGTTCGTCCACAGTGGGACTCGATCGATCAAAACGATCGTGGACAAGTAGTCAAGGCAATTGTTGGCTTACGCAAATTGGCACGTGAAGACTGGAATCTTTGGTTGCCTCATATGCCTGTCGAATGGGGCGGCATGGGACTTGGGCCAACTGCAATGGCAGCAGTGTCTGCAGAAGCAGCCAAGGTGAGCATTGGGCCATTCGTATTGAACGCTCAAGCGCCAGACGAAGGTAACCAGCACACGCTGTTGCATTGGGCAACTCCCGAGCAGAAAGAAAAATATCTGCGACCATTGTGTGAAGGAACGAAACGTTCATGTTTCGCTATGACCGAGCCAGAGGTTGCTGGCAGCGATCCGACTCTCATAAAGACGTTTGCTTATAAAGATGGCGATGAATGGGTGATCAATGGTCATAAGTGGTTTATCTCCGGTGCTCGTGGTGCTCAATTTGCATTATTGGTGGCACGCACAGAAGAAGACCCAGACTTACCGCAAGCGGCGAACTCATGTTTCATCGTGGACATTCCGAGCGAAGGTTGGAACATTGTTCGCGACGTAGAAACCATGTCTGGTGGACATAACCATTGTGAAATTGAAATTAAGGATTTGCGCGTTCCGAACGCCAACATGCTGGGTGGACGTGGGCAAGGTCATCTGCTGGGCCAGTATCGCCTTGGGCCAGCGCGACTAGCTCACTGCATGCGATGGATTGCTCAAGCTGAGACAGCTCTCGACATGATGGTGTCTCGAGCACTCGAACGCTATTCGCATGGATCGCTACTTGCAGAGAAGCAAGGCATTCAATGGCTCATCGCTGATTCGGCAATGGAGATGTACCAGGGCAAGCTGATGATTTTGCACGCCGCCTACAAGATCGAACACGGAATGGATTTCGTGAGTGAAGTAAGTATGACGAAACATTTTGTGGCAAATAGTTTGTGGCGAATTATTGATCGAGCCATACAGGTGCACGGTGCGCTTGGATACAGCACCGATACTCCACTGGCAGGGATGTTGCAACAAGCTCGCTGGAGTCGTTTTGCAGATGGTGCAGATGAAATTCACCAGATGCGAATCGCACAACGCACCATCGCCGCATACAAAGATTTTGGATCAACCAAGAAAGCAACAGGAGACCTCCCATTATGAGCAAGCAAGACATCACGTTTGGCGTATTCATGCCGCAAGGTTGGAAGATGGAATTGGTCGGAATTCCCCATGCAACCGACAAGTGGAATGCTGCTGTAGATATCGCCGTTACCGCTGAACAACTGGGGTTTGACTCCATTTGGGTGTACGACCATTTTCATAATGTTCCGCGCCCAGCGCACGAGACGGTCTTTGAGTGTTGGACGGTTATGGCTGCAATCAGTCAGCTCACATCACGCATTCGATTAGGTCAAATGGTGGGTTGCAATTTGTACCGACCTCCTGCACTCTTGGCGAAGATCACGAGCACCCTTGACGTCATTTCTGGTGGGCGATTGGACTGGGGCATCGGTGCAGGTTGGTACGAAAACGAGTGTCGTGGATACGGCTATGAATTTCCGGTTCCGAAAGACCGCATTGCCATGCTTCGCGAATGCGTAGAAATTGTGAAGATGATGTGGTCACAGGAAGAAACCACATACGACGGAAAGTACTATCAGCTTGTTCGTGCAAACTGTGATCCGAAACCGTTGCAGGCACCTCGTCCACCAATTTGGATTGGTGGCGGTGGAGAACAGCTCACCTTGCGAGTTGTTGCTCAGCATGCCGATTACTCAAACTTCGGTGGCACAGCCGAGGATTTTTCGCGCAAAGTGGAAATCTTGAAAGGTCACTGCCTAAAAGTCGGCCGCGATGAGTCGGAGATTAAAAAAACAACATCAGGCGAGATTCTCATCCGCGATACCGAAAAGGAACTCCGCGAATATCAAATTGCTAGTGGTCGCGGAGATCAGTTTGAACAATGGAGTAACGCAAACTTTGTGGGCACGCCCGATCAGGTTGCGGAGCGAATTGCAGATTTCGTGAAGCGTGGATGCAGCGGCTTTATCCCGTGGTGTGTGGATTACCCGGATAAGCAAACGCTTACCGAATTCGCCAAAATTATGCAGACGTACCGCTAATTACTAGTAGTAGTGACGGAAGATAATTTCTGCAACACATGAAGGCTTGGTTGCGCCTTCACATTCAAAGGTTGTTTCAAGAACTACTTGTGCGCCGCCGGCGATTTCGGTTGCCTCAAGCAGCTTGACTCCAGCGCGAACCTTTGCGCCAACTGGTACTGGCGCCATGAACCGAACTTTGTTCGTTCCGTAGTTGACGCCCATCTTGACGCCTTCTACTTTCCAGATCTGACCAATGAGGACTGGTGCCAACGAGAGTGTGAGGTAACCGTGTGCAATGGTTTGACCAAATGGTCCTGTCTTGGCACGTTCGGTGTCCAAGTGAATCCATTGGTGGTCGCCGGTTGCGTCAGCGAATAGTTGCACCTGCTCTTGTGTGACAGTCATGTATTCGCTGTATCCAAGATGTTGGCCAACGTGAGCCATGAGGTCTGCCTGATCTTTAATGATGGTTGCCATGTCTTCAGTGTTGCAGAAACGCGAGCCTTGCTGCGAACTCGGGGATACGGGCTAGTGGAACCACACCTTCTGGTGAGCGCGACTTTGGGTATGCAGCAAAAGGGCAACTAAGGCAATGTCGAATGCGGCGTTCAGAAATGAGTGTGCAACCAATGAACGATAGACAATCAGGTTTGAAACGAACGGAGAGAAAGCAGCAACGAGAGCGATTTTGTAACCAATCTTGAGATCATTGGCCATCAGCAAACCGCCAAGCACGTGTGCGGCTATCACTACAAGCCCATACACCGGTCCTAATGAGTAGACCCGACGGATATATCCGATTTCCATTTGGCTATCCATGAAATTTGCCAATGCAAAAAAACCATTCATGTACAGCAACCACGTAGCGATTTGCAGCGTTTGTGGCTGCATTCGATCAAACCATTTCTTCCAATTGATGTTCTGCACCGTTTCATTCTTGCAGAACTAGCCTGTAGATATGCGTTCAGGCTTTGTGTCACTTGTTGGACGCCCAAACGTTGGAAAATCAACTTTGGTCAATGCACTGTGTGGTTCAAAGGTCAGCATCGTTTCTGACAAACCGCAAACGACTCGCACACGAGTTCGTGGAGTCGTTACTAAGGATGACTACCAAATCATCTTTGTCGACACCCCTGGATTGCATAAGGCGGTCAGCGCGTTGGGTGAACGTGTGAACGCGACAGCTCTTGAGTCCACAAAAGATGTCGACGTAGTGTGTTTAGTAATTGACGCAACGCAACCATTCGGATCCGGCGATCAGTGGGTAGCCAGCCACATCGATATGGCGAAAGCAATTGTCATTCTGAACAAAATCGACAGAGCATCTCCGCAGCAAATTCTGAAGCAGCTCACCAAGCTCAGCGAGCTTGGAGCTTCCGAATATTTTCCGGTCAGTGCGCAGACCGGCGCTGGCATTGCAGAACTTGCCGAGCATCTTGGAAAGCTTCTTCCCGAAGGCGATCAGCTGTATCCAACAGAGATGACGACAGAAACGTCTGCGGGAGAATGGGTTGCAGAGTTGGTTCGCGAGCAATTGTTGGCACTCACGTTTGATGAATTACCATATTCGATTGCAACACGAGTTACTGAATGGGAAGACGACAAAGTTCGCTGTGAGATTGTTGTTGAACGTGACAGCCAAAAGGGGATGGTAATTGGTAAGGGTGGTTTGATCCTGAAGGAAGTTGGAACCGCAGTTCGCAAACAACTGCCTAAAGGTACGTACCTAGAGTTGGCGGTAGTCGTCGATAAAAACTGGCAGCAACGTGCCGATCGAGTGGAGCGTCTGGGTTACTAATTACTTGGTAATCAGCATTTTGTAGTCATCGAAGGTGACTGGTGTGCCAGCTCCCGCAATGTCTCCTTGGCCACGAGGTACCCCAATCGGTTTTCCGCCAACGCTAAACGTCACTTGTCCGATGCCAGGTTGACTGGTAAGGGTCAACACAATTTGAGCGATTGCTAGCCGCTGTTCATTTGGCTTAATCGCATCGAGATAACCGCGTTTTGAATTGACATTCGCGACACCGCCTACTACTTCAATATTCGCTGAAAATGCCGATGGAAGGAGTGTCTTTACTTTCGAATGGGCAGGGTCAGGGAGTCCAAGAACAAGTGCCGTGAACACGCCTTGCAGATTTGTGGGGGAAGGTATTTCAAGCCGAATTCGCACGAGTGAGGATGATTTAACAAAGAACAGGTCGGCATATTCGTAGGTCGTGCCGGCCACGGTTGTCGGCACCAGAACAGGAGTGGTTGTAGCTGGTGCTGATGTTTCGGGTGAATTCAACCCGAACGGAATGTCATTTGGATTCACCTCGTTAAACGAACCAGACTTCGGCACTGCGCATGCAGAGAGCAACACGCAACAGGCGAGCATCTGAGAAAACCGCTGTTGGAATTTCATGCCTGGTTCTCCATGATGGGAAATGAAATCACGAAGCGCGAGCCACCCTCGGCTGATTGCTCTACGTAGGCGGTGCCTCCAAGTGCTCGTGCATGTTCATTGACTATTGCAAGCCCAAGACCACTTCCTTTGCTATTGCGCGAGGCGGTGCCGCGTGCGAATCGATCGAAAATATGTTCACGCTCGCTAGCTGCTACACCGGGTCCAGCGTCATGCACTGCGAGCGTGAAGTGTTTACCATCGCTATCCAAAGTGACCCGAATTGCACCGTTGGCGTGATCTCGTGCGTTCTCTAACAAATTGACAAGTATTCGTTCGATCCGACGTCTATCGAGGTTGGTTTCATCTTCCGCTTGGATATTGCCATCGGAAGATTGCACGGAGCTGACAAACGGAACTTCGCTGAATCCATAACGATGCATGATCCTGGAGATCAGATCATTGAGTTGGACATTCTCGGTTTCGTGGTCGGTGGCATGAGCATCAAGTCGTGAAAGCTCTAAGAGGTCTAACACGGTTCGGTCAAAACGCTCAATTTGCTTCTGCATGATGTCAATGGCTTGTTGATTGCGCTCAGAAAATTCAGACTTACGCGCAACGAGAACATCCGCTGCTGCTGCAAGTGCAGTGACAGGAGAACGCAATTCATGGCTCACATCACTTGCAAAACGCTGCTCTCTCTCGATTCTTTGTTGAACCGCATTTGCCATTTCGTTAAATGAAATCACTAATCGTTCAAGGTCTGAATCATCTTCGTGGGCCAATCGTGTGTCGAGTCCACCAGTGGCGATGTTGTTAGCAGCAAGAGCAACGCGAGTAAGAGGTTGAAGCACGTTTTTGCTCATGTAGAAGCCAAGGACACCGGCAAGAAGCGTGATGAGTACAACGCCAACGAACAACGTGATCTGAATAGTGCGTAGGGTATTTTCTACATCAGTAACAGGAAACGCTTCGAAGTAATGAAGTCCGACAGATGGAACTGCCACGCCAATGGCTTCGTATGGTCGGTTTTCAAATTGAAAGCGTTGTCGTCCTGTTTTGTTATTCAATGTTAAATCAACAAGTTCTACTGGCAAATTCGACTGAGTAAAACGAAGCGGCTCTTGTGCATAGAACAACGATGAACGTCCAGGGCGAGCATCAAGTTGTACTACTGCATATCCATTTTGTTCGGTTCGAATTTGGGTGATGAGATCGGCGATATTTGCACCATCGGTTTCAACAATGTTGCGCATGAGCTGGGCATTGTTAAAAGCTTGCCTTTGAGCAACTTCGGAGCGCTGACCCAGAAGGTAAGAACGCGTGCTTGCGTAGGTCACCACACTGAGAGCAACTGCGGCGGCCAATGCAGCGAGTCCGAAGAAGAACACCATTCGCTGCTTCAACCCAAGCTTTGGGGAAAAGGACAGCCGATTCATGTTTACAGCATGGCAGTAAAGGGAGACCGGAACCGGCGGGGTCCAAGGGGGAGCATGAACTCCCGCCGGTTCGATAGGGAAATTCTGCACCCTGTATGTAACGAATGTTGATGAATTGTGTGCGTTTTCTGTAACAATTTGCCTGTTTCGGGCAGACTTCATATCGATGTTTACGCTGCTGTTCATTGAAGATGATGAAGCCATCCGTACGGCCTTGCGGCTCGTCCTTGAAGACGAAGGCTATGTAGTGGCAGTTGCTGGAGATGGCGAAACCGGAATCAGCATGTTTGGACAGATCAATCCAGATCTCGTGTTGCTGGACTTGCGGTTGCCAGACATCTCGGGTTTCGAGGTGTGTCGGGCGATACGGCGAACGAGTATTACGCCCGTCATCATGGTGACTGCACAAACTGACACTTCCGACTTGGTGAATGGGTTTGATGCGGGAGCAGATGATTATGTCACCAAGCCTGTGGTGCCCAAGGAGTTGTCAGCTCGCATTCGCGCTGCACTGCGACGCACGCAGACGGTTGAGACCTCGCCTTCGAATGCGAAGTCGTTAAATAAGATTGGAGACGTAGAAATAGATCGTGCTCTCAGCGTCGTCCGTAAAAACGGAATTGAGATCGCACTCACTAAAACAGAATTCCGATTACTCGTGGAATTCGCAGATCATCCAGGAATGGTGCTGTCTCGTGACCAATTACTTGAGCGCGTGTGGGGGTATGAATACCTGGGTGATTCCAGGCTGGTCGATGCTCATGTACGCAGACTTCGAGTGAAGGTCGAGACTCTGCCGGAAGAACCAACCATGATTGTTACGGTGCGCGGCATGGGGTACCGACTTCTCAGCTAATCCGCTAGATGGACTTGAGAAATTGCGCAACCTCAGAGAATTCGATGGTGCGTTTCATTGGTGGAAGCGTAGAGACAAGTTTTTTCCCGTATCCCTTGGTGGCGAGTCGCGGATCGAGAATTGCAACTACACCTGTGTCTTTACGCGATCGAATCAATCGACCAGTGGCCTGAGCAAGTTGCGTAGCCGCGAGCGGAATATCAATCTCGCTGAATGAAGTTTTTCCAATTTCGTCGCGTCGGGCACTGAGCAACGGATCATCAGGACGAGGAAATGGGATTTTGTCAATGACAACAAGGCTGAGAGTTTGTCCAGGAACATCAACGCCTTGAAAGAATCCTGCGGTTGCAAACAGACAAGACGATTCCTCAGTAGCGAATGCATCAACAAGTGCCATTTTTGGCAAGTCATCTTGACGCCAAACTTTGTATTCAAGACGCCTTGACATCTCATCTGCAGCTGCATGCATTGCGCGATATGTGGTGAAAAGGGCCAGTGTTCGACCCTGTGCTGCATTGATTAATTTCTCTAATTCATCATGTACTGCGTCATCTCGACGCGGTTCATTAGGTGATGGTAAATGCTTTGCACAATACAAAATTGCAGAATTTTCGTAATCGAAAGGGCTTCCAACGTCAATCGCATCGACCTCGTCTTCCTCGAGTCCAATGCGAGCCGGCATCGCGAGCGGAATTGTGGCACTCGTGAGGATTGCTGTTCGCTTTGACCACACGCCGCTGTTCAGGGAAGGGCCTACGTGGAGAGGAGC
The DNA here is from genome assembly GCA_023263695.1 of Ilumatobacteraceae bacterium. Taxonomy (GTDB): domain Bacteria; phylum Actinomycetota; class Acidimicrobiia; order Acidimicrobiales; family Ilumatobacteraceae; genus UBA3006. The sequence continues at coordinate 106,147 of JALQUZ010000001.1, read as the reverse complement.
AAGTTCCAAAACGGGCCGGTCTTTGCTTCCGCTCACAAATGCAACGGTTCGTGTGCCTGCCGTGAGCGAGCCATCGATGATTTCGATCAATCGATTGCTGAGCATTTGACCTCTCAATATTCGTTGTTTCGCAGATTCGTCTGTGCTGGAGATCAATTTCAATCCAGAGACGGCCTCATCAATTTTGATTCGCAACCGAGCAAGTACATCTTGAATATCGTCGGGAAGCGGGATGGGCACGCGCTTATCAACATCGCCTGCGATGTAACCACCAAATTCTAGAGCTAATTGTTGCAGCGATCCGGACAGGGCATCGTCTCGCACAATTGAGCGCAGAGCACCAATGACGTGCTGGATGCTTCCTGGACTGATTGCCATGCTGACGGAAGCGCTCATCACATCTTCAAGTTGATGTGCCTCATCAAAAATGACTACATCGTGTTCAGGAAGAATTGCACCATCGGTCGCTACATCTAAGCCATAAATATGAGTATTGACAACGATGACGTCAGCGACAGATGCGGAATCTCGTGCACGCTCTGCAAAACATGTTTCTCCTGACGGACACCTACTTGCGCCAGGGCATTCATCGCTTCCGATACTGACTTGCCGCCATGCTGCATCACGTGGGCTCCACGACAAATCTCCCGAATCACCAGTGTTCGTGGTTTCCGACCAAGCAACAAGTTTGTCGATGTCAGCCTTCACTTGCGTGCTGAACTCTTCAAGATCAAGCTTGTGTTGCTTTGGCTCACGAATTTCTGCGATGCGTTGTGCACAAAGATAATTGTTTCGGCCCTTGAGAACTGCCCACGTGATTTCGCGACCGATCAGTGGTGTCAATGCAGCGGACAACACTGGTAGGTCGTGTTTAGCGAGTTGGTCCTGCAGTGCCTTCGTATATGTTGACACCACGACTCGTTTGCCTGAAGCAGCTGCGGGGACGAGATAACCCAAAGTCTTGCCGGTTCCGGTTCCTGCTTGCACGATGAGATGTCGTTCACTGGCGATTGCGTCCGCAATCGCACTCGCCATCGTCACTTGACCAGAACGCACCTCAACATTGGGAAGCGTGTCTACTACTGCCTGAAGGAGATCTACGACATCATGTTCGTGTTGCGCTTTAGTTGGCATGGACCAACTTGAGTGCGTTATCAATTTCGTGTGCATCGAAGTCAGGCCAAGTGCGTTCGGTGAAGTACACCTTTGATCCCATGATTTGCCACAAGAGAAAATTGGAAATTCGCGATTCTCCAGACGTGCGGACGACTACATCAACGGGTGGTAGTTCTGGCGAGTACAAGTTGTTTGTAATTTCCTGAGATGTGATGTCGAGCCCTGAGTGTTGCTGAGCACGTGCATGTTGAGCAGCACGAAGCAACTCGGCCCGACTTCCATAATCGAAGGCAACAGTCAGCACCATGCCGGTGTTGTGTGCGGTGTCGTCTATAGCTTGCTGAATAGCACGTTGAATAAATGCTGGAGTTTTTGATCCTGGCTCATCAAATGGTCTTCCGATCCACTGAATGCGAATATTATTGGCATTGAGCTCTTCGATACGGCCGAAGAGGCGTTTGTGCAGTGAAAGAATGTGCTTCACCTCCGCTGGCGGACGAACCCAATTCTCGGTTGAGAAGCCGAAAACTGTTAGCCATCCGACGTTTCGTGTGGCGCACACACGTACGACCTCTGCCAGGTTGTTTTCACCCGCTGTGTGTCCTTCAGTGCGGGGAAGGCCACGACGTTTTGCCCAACGCCCATTGCCGTCCATGATGCATGCGATATGGACTGGTGATTCGGGATTCGCCGGTTCCATCCCGAACACCTTACTGAAACGGGCACTGATGGCGTGCGACAATAGTGGTGTGGCTGACGGTTCTTCTTTGAGACATGTGCTCGTTGTCGGGGGAACTCTTGATCAATGGAAGGCCATGTCCGTTTTTGAATGGTCTATGTATGTTGCAACCTTGCGATCATCGATCGAACAAGTTGGAGCGCAGTGGTTAACGGTGTATCCATATTCTGGTATTTCCATTGCCAGTGATGACGGCGAACTCATGAACAAAATTTCCGAATCGTGTAATGGGACACTCATTAACGAAAAGGTTATTCTTCGCGGAGAAACTTCGGTCGTTATCGATGTCCGTGCAGATGGTCAGCAACGTTTTGTGCGCGCGGTCAATGGCATGTCGACGGAAAAGATCACCGAGAAGAGTTTGGCAAGTGCCATTTTGGATCCAGCATCTAGCGAGCCAGATCTTGTGGTGATCTTTGGAGTCCCAACGCAACTGCCGCCATCTTTGGTGTGGGAACTTGCCTATAGCGAGTTGGTGTATCTCAATACGCCATGGCCTCATTGCAACAGTGAAGACATCGAGTTGGCGATTAACGATTTCCAGCGCAGAGATCGTCGCTTTGGTGGCGTGGACTCATGACGCTGTATCGCGATAAAGGAATAGTGCTGCGAAGTTACAAACTTGCGGAGTCTGACCGCATCATTGTGCTGATGACCGAACGTCATGGCAAAGTTCGTGCAGTTGCCAAAGGTATTCGAAAGACCAAATCCAAAATCGGCGCAAGGCTCGAACCCATGAGTCACGTGGATGTGCAGCTGTATAAGGGAAGAGAATTAGACACGGTGTCGCAGGTGGAATTGATTGATTCTTCTGCTCGATTGCATAACAACCTCGACAAATTGACGCAGGGGATGTCAATGCTCGAAGCCGTTGATCAAATAGCAGAAGATCGAGAGCCGTCCCCACATTTGTATCGCATGTTGCAAGGTGCGCTGAACGCATTGATGGAGCAGGAATCGCCAGTCATGCTCGCATCGTTTTACTGGAAGCTATTAGCGGCAGAGGGGGTGAGTCCACAGGTGCAATTGTGCGTTTCATGTGGCTCGACGCAAGAACTTGTAGCGTTCGACATTTTTCAAGGTGGGGTGCAGTGTCGGACCTGTCGAACAGGTATCAGCATTTCTCAACCAGCCATTGACTTATTGCAACAGGTTCTGGGTGGACAACTCAATGTTGCATTGGCTCAACCCGAGTCACCAGCAAGTTTTGAGTTACAGCAACTTGCAACTCAGGCAATGGAGCATCACATTGAAAGACGGCTACGGTCCGTCGCAATGTTCAGTCCTCGTCACTAGTCCGGTTGTAGTGTGTACTCATGCCTGCGAGCGATTTAGAGCAAATAGTTAACCTATGCAAGCGTCGCGGCTTTGTGTATCCAAGTGCCGAAATTTACGGTGGTTTCCGCTCCTCATACGACTACGGCCCACTCGGTTCGTTGATGTTGCGCAATGTGAAGGATGCCTGGGTGCGCAGCATGGTTCAGCAACGAGACGATGTCGTGCTCATTGATGCGGCCATTCTTGGACCGCCTCAAGTGTTTGAGGCAAGTGGTCACTTGTCTAACTTCAGTGACCCACTGGTCGATTGCACAGTTTGTAACCGCCGCTTCCGAGAAGATCAACTTGATGCTCGAGATTGCCCGCAGAAGATGAAGGGGTGCAACTTCACCGAGGCTCGCGCATTCAACCTGATGTTCCAAACACATGCTGGACCGGTCGAGGGCGAAGGCGCAACGGTGTATATGCGTCCAGAAACTGCGCAGGGAATGTTTGTGAACTTTGCAAATGTGTTGCAAACGTCGCGCAAAAAACCACCTTTTGGTATTGCGCAAGTGGGCAAGTCATTTCGCAACGAGATCACTCCTGGGAACTTCATTTTCCGAACTCGCGAATTCGAACAGATGGAAATGGAATTTTTCGTTCCACCTGCCGAGAGTGCCAAGTGGTATGAGTACTGGTGCGAAACGCGTATGCAGTGGTACATCGATTTGGGAATTCCTGCTGACATGTTGCGACTCCGTGCGCACGATGCCGACGAATTGTCGCATTATTCAAGTGGCACCAGCGACATTGAATTCAAGTTTCCTTGGGGTTGGGGTGAGCTTGAAGGAATAGCGCAGCGCACGAACTTTGATCTCAATCGCCACGCTGAATTTTCAAAGCAGAAACTTGACTATTTCGATCAGGCGACGAACGAGCGGTATGTTCCTTATGTAGTAGAACCGGCAGCTGGAGCAAACCGCACTATGGCTGCGTTCTTACTCGCCGCATACGACGAAGACGTGGTGAACGATGAGCCACGAACGGTGTTGCGACTACATCCGCGCCTGGCTCCGTATCAGGTTGCCATTTTGCCGTTGTCGAAAAAAGACACGCTCACACCATTGGCCGACAGCATTTTCTCGAAACTTAGCAAGCGGTATTACTGCGATTACGACGAAACCCAAGCAATTGGTCGTCGTTACCGCCGTCAGGATGAAATCGGAACTCCGTATTGCATCACCGTTGATTTCGACTCGCTTGAAGATGGTCAAGTCACCATTCGCGAGCGTGATACGACCCAGCAAGAGCGAGTGTCAATCGATCAACTCGAACAAGTTCTTAGTGAAAAATTAGGGTTCTAACAGGAGGAATCATGAGCAAAGTAGCAGTTGCAGTGAAGTTGAGAATCAAAGCTGGTCAGAGAGATGCGTTTACCGAAGCGGTAAAACCAGGACTAGTAACAGCACAAGGCGAGTCGGGGACGCAGACCTACATTTTCCACCACGATGCGCTGGATGCTGATGTGGTGTGGTTCTACGAGATGTACGCAAACCAAGAAGCGATGAATGCGCATATGGGTAGCGATGCATTCAAAGCTTTCTCCAAGTCGCTTGGCGAATTTGTCGATGGTGCACCTGAATTCAACTTGCTTACGCCGATTGGCGGCAAGGGACTCTAAGCCTTGTATCTCGACAAGATCATCCAAAGCCATCGCGAATCTGCTTCGTATGAGCAAAGAAATCTGGATGATCTTGTTGAGCAGTCGCGTGTTCTTCCGGCTACTCGTGGGTTTGGTGAGCAGTTAATTCGCGGCTCACGAGATCATCTCTGCGTCATTGCCGAGATCAAGCGCAAGTCACCTTCGAAAGGTGTTCTTCACGATGGACTTGATGCCGCCGGTATAGCTGAGTTGTACGAACAGGGTGGCGCGTCTTGTTTGTCGGTGCTGACCGATGAGATGTTTTTCGGAGGCTCCGTAGAAGATTTGCAAATTGCGCGAGCCAAAACCTCGCTCCCAGTTATTCGTAAAGATTTCACGGTCTCTGAATTTGACATTGTCGATGCTCGGTTGATGGGAGCCGACTGTGTATTGCTGATCGCTGCAGCACTAAGCGATGATGAGCTCGCACGATTTTTCGACTTAGCATCGCACATCGGGCTCGATGTTCTCGTTGAAACTCACGACGAAAATGAATTGGAGCGAGCTCTCAATATTGGTGCAAGTATTGTGGGTGTCAATCAACGTGATCTCATCACCTTCGAAGTTGATCATGCTCGCGCAGAAAGGATGGCCGCTCAGATTCCTCCAACCGTGGTTCGCGTAGCGGAATCTGGCGTTCGCGATGTTCATGACGCCCGTCGCCTGCGCGACGCAGGGTATGACGCAGTTTTGGTGGGCGAGTCCATTGTCACTGCAAATAACCCTGCTACTGCGGTACGTGAATTGATGGTGAACTAGCCATGTTCGTGAAGATTTGCGGAATTACCAATGAACAAGATGCGCTACTCGCGGTTGCGCTCGGTGCCGATGCACTTGGTTTTGTGTTTGCACCAAGCCCTCGTCAGATTTCTCCTGCGCTAGCGCGTGAAATTGTTAAGCGTCTACCCCCGGAAACGGTGACTGTTGGAGTATTCCGCAATGAGGCCCCTTCCCGAATTGTTGAAATTGTAAACGAAGCCCGACTACAAGGTGCGCAGTTACATGGCCATGAAACCACGGCGATGACTGCAGAGGTTGCAACCAACGTGCGTTTTGTGATTAAGGCCGTAGTAGCAGGATCGCAGGATGCAACACATGCCAATACGTTCGCTGCAGATGCAATTCTGGTCGATGGTTTGCATCCTGGATCTGGAACTGCGTACGACTGGGAATTACTGCAAGATATTCCAACAGATATTCGGTTGATGCTTTCTGGTGGGCTTACTCCTGAAAATGTTGGCGCGGGAATCTTGCAAGTTCGACCTTGGGGGGTGGACGTGAGCAGTGGCGTGGAAAAATCCCCTGGTCAAAAGGACGCAGTGAAATTGCGTCACTTCATCACAAATGCTCGAGATGCGGTGCTCGGCTAGGCCGACGCACTGCCTTCGCAAGTACATTAGAAGCATGCTGACAACGCCGGGTGCCGATGGACGTTTCGGTGAATTCGGTGGGCGATATGTCCCTGAAACCCTCGTACCTGCATGTCAAGAACTTGAAGCAGCGTTCAATGAAGCGTGGAATGACCAAGCCTTTAGAACCGAGCTAAACGATCTTCTGCGCGACTATGCAGGTCGGCCTTCCATTTTGACGGAATGTCACAACTTGGGTCGCAAACTTGGCATTCGCTTGATCCTGAAGCGTGAAGACTTGAATCACACTGGTTCACACAAAATCAATAGCGTTCTCGGTCAAGCGCTTCTCGCAAAGCGCATGGGCAAGAAGCGCATTGTTGCCGAGACGGGCGCTGGTCAACATGGTGTTGCCTCAGCAACAGCTGCTGCGTTGCTTGGTCTTGAATGCAAGGTGTACATGGGCGAAGTCGATGTAGAACGTCAAGCTTTGAATGTTTTCAGAATGCGTTTACTTGGTTCGGAAGTTGTGCCAGCAAAGTCGGGAAGTCGCACCTTGAAAGATGCTGTGAATGAAGCAATGCGCGACTGGGTTGCAACAGTTGAACACACGTATTACGCAATTGGTTCAGTCATGGGGCCACATCCGTATCCATATATGGTTCGACAATTTCAAAGTGTGATTGGAACTGAGGCTCATGCGCAGTGTCGCGAATTGCTTGGCACCGATCCTGATGTTGTTGCTGCTTGTGTTGGCGGCGGATCAAATGCAATTGGAATTTTCTCGGGTTTTGTCGATACCCATGCGCGATTGATCGGTGTCGAACCAGCTGGTGGAGCGGCAGTTGGTCGCGGTGTTCCTGGAGTTGTTCACGGAATGCGCAGCTATTTAATGCAAGATGAATACGGCCAAGTGCAAGAAGCTCAATCAATTAGCGCGGGACTCGATTATCCAGGTGTTGGTCCTGAGCATTCGTATTTGGCTTCCATTGGTCGAGCTGAATACCCGAGCGTCACCGATGCGGAAGTCATTGAAGGTTTCCAACTGTTAGCAAAAACGGAAGGAATTATTCCAGCCCTCGAATGTGCGCACGTCGTTGCCTGGATTGCGCGTGAAGCACCAAAGATGCAGGGCAAAACAGTGCTGATGAATTTGTCTGGCCGGGGAGATAAAGACGTTGCTCAAATGATGGACATCTTGGGCTAGGCCATGTCAGTGCTGCACACCGGAAAACTCGAAACCCATTTACGGTCACGCCGGAACGCTGGACAAAAACTGTTGGTTCCCTACATCACCGGTGGCTATCTGGGTTGGACGGACGCAGTTCGTGCAGCAGCTGCAAATGGTGCAGATGCAATCGAAATTGGTATTCCATTTTCCGATCCAGTGATGGACGGCCCGATGATTCAGCTTGCATCGGAACAAGCACTTGAGCGTGGTGCTACGCCAATATCTATTTTGCACGAATTGCGAACGATTGATATCGACATTCCTCTTGCGGTGATGTGTTACTACAACACGGTGCATTCGGCTGGAAACGAGCGGTTCTCCAGTTCTTTGGCGGAGGCTGGTGTGTGTGCGGCAATTGTTCCGGATCTTCCGTTGGAGGAAGCAACTGACTGGTGCATTGCAGCCGATAAGGCCGGAATCGAAACCGTTATGTTGGCGGCACCAACTGCTCCCGAGGAACGACTTCCAAGAATTTTGCAGCGTTGCAATGGTTTCGTGTATGCGGTGGGTCTGCTTGGCGTAACTGGTGAACGTGATGAATTGGCAAGCACCGCCACAAAGCTTGCTGCTCGATTGAAGGCACTGACCGACGTTCCAGTGCTGATCGGTGTTGGAGTGTCAAACGCGGCGCAGGCCGTCGAGGCTTCTGTAGTGGCGGACGGAGTGGTTATGGGTGCTTCGGTCATGCGTCGTTTGATTGAACACGATGCCGATGCTGTTGGTGTATACATTGCCGAAGTTCGTCAGGCACTCGACGCCTCAACCGGATTGAAGTAAGTTCGTTTTATGTTGAAGGAAGGTTCAGTCGCTCCGGCATTTGAGTTACTCGATCAAAATGGCAAGAAACTTTCACTACAGAAGTTTGCAAAACGCAAAGTACTGGTGTATTTCTATCCAAAGGCCGACACTCCTGGTTGCACGCAGCAATCGTGTGGATTGCGGGACATTGCAGATCAAATTGGCCGAACCGCAATCATTGGTATCAGTCCCGATTCACCTGCAAAGCAATTGAAGTTTGATGAAAAATATGAACTCGGCTTTCCCTTGCTTTCTGACTCGGATAACAAGGTCGCCAAGGCTTATAAAGTGTGGAAAAAGAAGTCGATGTATGGTCGTGAATACATGGGTATCGAGCGATCGGCATTTCTGATTGGCGCAGGTGGCACCATCGAAAAGGCGTGGTACAAGATTTCGCCAAAGGACACACCTGCGAAATTGCTAGAAGCTTTAGGTAAGTAATGACGTTTCCGAAGCCGTCAGACTTAATTGCTCATCGCGACCCGTTCATTTTTGTTGATGAAATCACGGAATTAACTCCCGGAATTTCGGCGTCAACTATTTGGAAGCTGACAGGCAAGGAATGGTTCTTTGTAGGACACTTTCCTGGTCGACCAACGCTTCCTGGAGTTCTCATGTGTGAGGCCATTGCCCAAACTGGAGCACTCGCAATTGTGAGTGACCCGAAATTTGTAGGCAAACTTCCGCTGTTTGGTGGGCTCGATGCAGCACGGTTCAGGCGACAGGTATTGCCGGGCGACACTCTTGAGATTTCAGCCACTATCGGTCGGATGTCGGCACGTGCTGGCAAGGGCACGGGAGTTGCAAAAGTAAATGGCGAGATCGCATGCGAATGCGAATTGTTATTCGTCGTTGTTGACGCGTGATTTATTTGTAAGGCGAAATAATCACGGAGCCGTTATGGCCACCGAAACCGAAGTTGTTCGAAATGGTTGGGCCTGGTTCCCAAGGACGTGCCGAACCGGTGACGACATCGATATTCATGTCTTCGCTGATTGATTGAGTTCCAGCAGTTGGTGGAATCAACCTCTTTTCCATGCTGAGCAGCACAGCTGCAGCTTCAAGAGCACCTGCTGCGCCTAACGGGTGACCAGTTACACCTTTGATTGACACGACCGGAACAGTGCCTTTGCCAAATACCGATTCAATGGCTTGGGCTTCGGCCGCGTCGTTTAGTGGAGTGCTCGTGCCATGGGCGTTGATCTGTTTGATATCGCTTGGTTGTAGGCCAGCGTCTTCAAGAGCCAATTGCATGCAACGAGAAGCTCCTACGCCGCCAGGCGAAGGAGCAGTGATGTGGTGAGCGTCAGCATTGCTAGCGGCTCCTACGATTTCGGCGATGATGGTCGCGCCACGAGCGATAGCCAAGTCCATACGCTCGAGCACGAACACGGCGGAACCTTCGCCCATGATGAAACCATCGCGCGTTGCATCGAAAGGCTTGCTTACCAGTGTGCTGGACAGGGCAGTCATATTGCTGAAACCAGCAAGTGCCGTAATGGTCGCAGCGCTTTCGGCGCCGCCTGTAACTACTGCGTCACAACGGCCCCAAGCAACGAGGCGAGCGGCGTTGCCAATTGCATGAGTGGCTGCAGCACATGCGGTGCAAATGGTTTCTGCTGGCCCTTGGAATCCATAACGCATGGATATTGCGGCCCCTGACGCATTAGACATCATCATGGGAACAAGGAATGGAGAAACGCGACGCTCGCCCTTTTCCACTCGTGTGATCACGTTCTCTTCGAGTGTGCGCAGACCGCCAATACCCGTTCCGAAGATTGTCCCGATACGAGCGTGGTCGTAAGGCAATTCACCAGATTGGGCGAGTGCTTCACCTGCTGCTGCTAACGCAAATTGTTCGCAACGGTCCGACCTACGTGCATCCTTTGGATTGTCGAAATAGGGAAGCGGATCCCAGTTTTCAATCTCAATCGATTTAGCGCCAGTAAAACCTGGACCAAGTAATCCTGCCCAAAAGGCTTCTTTGCCAATGCCGCAGGGTGCAACCACTCCAAAACCGGTGATAGCTATGCGATGGCCAGCTCCTTGCATGCGTTGCGAGGCTGCCGGGGCTTACTTGACTTTTGACGTGACGAGCGCGAAGGCTTTGCCGACCGTGTCGACGCCTTCAAGATCGGACTCTGGTACTTCAATACCGAATTCTTCTTCGAGTGCCATGACCAATTCGACGAGGTCGAGGCTGTCTGCATCAAGATCATCGCCGAAACTTGCTTCTGGAGTGATCTTCGAAGCGTCAACTGACAACACGTCTACTGCACACTTAGTGAAACGTACAAACAATTCCTGGCTCATGATTTTCTCCTTGGTTTTCGTTGCGCAAACAGAGTACTACGCGGACAATGGGAAAGGGCTTAATGGCCCATGCCGAGACCGCCATCAACAGGGATCACAGCGCCGGTGATGTATGCGGCTGCTGGACTTGCAAGAAATGTCACCACTCCTGCGATTTCGTCCACGGTTCCCGTGCGTCCAAGTGGAACGGCAGATGCAAGTTCTTCAAGACGTTTTTCGCCAAGTGCCGCTGTCATGTCGGTATCGATCGGCCCAGGTGCAACCACATTGACGGTGATTGAGCGAGATCCCAATTCACGTGCCAGCGAACGCGCAAGGCCAACTAATCCTGCCTTGCTTGCTGAGTAGTTTGCCTGACCTGCCGAACCAAGCAAAGCAACAACACTCGACATCAAGATGATGCGACCCGAACGTGCACGAAGCATTCCCTGGGTTGCGCGTTTGCACACTCGATAGGCAGCGGTGAGGTTTGCATCAATCACGGATGCGAAGTCATCTTCGCCCATGCGTAGAAGTAGTCCGTCTCGCGTAATGCCAGCGTTTGATACGAGCACTTGAACCGGTCCGAATTTCTCTTCAATGGCCTTGAATGCGTTATCGACGTCGTCGTTTTTCGTGACGTCGCATTGCACAGCAAAGAAATCATCTGGTGGTGGCGAAGAGTTGTAGGTGACTGCAACATGATCTCCAAGTGTGGCGAAATGTCGTGCACAAGCGAGTCCGATACCTCGTGATCCGCCGGTTACTAACACCACACGTGGTGACGCAGAGGTGTTGCTCATATTCGAAGTCCCTTTCCGTTCCAGCGCAACACAGCACTTGCCGCTGTCATTCCTGCACCGAAGCCCACAACCAACACCAAATCGCCTTCGCGTAAGTTTCGCCCGCTCAATGAACCACCGTTTGCAGCATCGAATAATGCAAGAGGGATGCTTGCAGAAGAAGTGTTTCCTGTTTCATGCAAAACCGTGCTCGTGCGATCCATTGGAATGCCAAGCCTGTCGCAGGCCGCACTAATGATGCGCGTATTGGCTTGGTGGGGAACAATCAGTGCAATGTCGTCAGCAGTCACTCCCGCAATGTGCATGGACTTTTGTGCTGAATCCACCATGATGCGTACTGCGCGTCGAAACACTTCCTTGCCATCCATGTGAATGTTGCCGCCGATTTCGGCGTACAACAAATCTTCAGCAGATCCATCTGCGTCTAAATCCCAACCGAGCAATTGGCTTGGTCCACTTGTTGCTTCAATAACAGCTGCGCCGGAACCGTCTGCGAACAAAATTGCGGTATTGCGATCGGTCCAGTCTGTAATTCGTGACAACGTGTCGGTGCCAATAAGCAAAACCTTTTTGGATCCCATTGCGATAAGCCCGTGTGCAACGACAAGTCCATATACGAAACCCGAACAAGCTGCGTTGATATCGAAGGCGCCACATGTTAAACCAAGCGAATGTTGCACAGTTGCAGAAGTTGCTGGAACCTGACGGTCGGGTGTTGTGGTGGACAGCACCAAGGCATCAATCTGTTCAGCAGAAACTTCCGCCATTTCCAGTGCGATTCGTCCGCTTTCTACGGAAAGTTCAGCGGTAGTTCCGCCAATGTGTCGACGATGGATGCCGGTACGTTCGCGAATCCACTCATCTGAAGTGTCCATGGTTTTGGACAGGTCTTCATTGGTCACCACTTTTGATGGGAGCGCAGTACCCCAACCCGTGATAACACCGCCAATGGCGTGAGCAGGAATTGTTGGCATGCGAAAGAACCTTAGTGAGTCCGCAACCAGGCGATTGGCTGGTGTGCGGTGACCCGTTCGCCATCTACTGCGATGAAGTTTTGCAACATTCCTGCGAATGGTGAACGTACCTCTGACTCGCCGACGTGACCAATGGTTTGGCCAACTTCAATATGCGTCTTGTTCGCAATGGTTTGGTCTTTCTGAAAGAGTCCAGCAACTGGTGAAACCACCATGCGTTCGACGGCAAAGAGATGTTCGCCTTCGTGAACAGATCCGGGTGGAAGAGTTGCAGTTGGTTGAAGGGCATCGATCCATTCGATCAATTTGTCAAGATCGTCTGGAGTCGCAACGCTGATTGATTTTGATCCATCAATCGTTCGCTTTGCCATACCGGTGAGCACGCCACCTGGTCCAAGTTCGATGAAACCAACTACGCCTGCCTCGGCCATGGTGAGCAGACAATGCTTCCAGCGCACTGGAGATGAAAGTTGGGCGGACAACAGAGTTGACCACTCCTCGCCATTGTCATGGGCACGGGCATCAACGTTGCTTACAACGGGAACGTCGATGCTGCGTGGCTTAGCCAATGCAATTGCTTCTCGTAGACGCTCACGGGCACTCGTCATGTACGGCGTGTGAAATGCACCCGAAACCGGAAGCGCCATCACACGTTTTGCTCCTAGGGTTTTCGCCTGCTCGCTGGCTTTAGCGACACCTTCAGCCGATCCGGCAATAACAATCTGACCAGGGGCATTGAAATTGGCAACCCACACATCGCTGTCTGCAAGACGACATGCTGTTTCAACTTCGTCATCATCGAGTCCAAGAACCGCAGCCATCGTTCCCGGCGATTCAATACCTGCATCGTGCATCGCGTTTGCTCGGGCTACGACTAAACGGATGCCTTCGTCAAAACCAAGTGCTCCCGTTGCTGCAAGTGCCGTGTACTCGCCAAGGCTGTGTCCTGCACACAGGCTCGGTTCGATTCCCAGTCGCTCTACGGCATCGAGCACCATAAGCGAAGAAACAAACGTGGTGAGTTGCGCGTTACGGGTGTCCTTCAATTCCTCTGCATCGGCGTTCAACAGCAGGCGACCCACGTCACGGCGAGAAATATCGGATGCCTCAGTAACGAGCTCCCAACTGTCATGGCCAACCCAGGGTTGGCCCATACCAGGGCGCTGTGAACCCTGACCTGGAAAGGTGAACGCAAGCATGTCGGGGACAAGCGTAGAACTTCCGAAGGGTCGGTACGCTGTTTCCCACTTCACTCAAGCCCGAGTGGCGGAATGGCAGACGCGACGGACTCAAAATCCGTTATTCGAAAGGGTGTGTGGGTTCAACTCCCACCTCGGGCACCAACATGGACACTCCTACACTCGCTGATGTGAACATTCGCGGAGTTGCCCACAGGCTCATTGAAAAACGGCTTCGCCGAAATTCTGAGAACTTGAAGCAACTTCAAATTGAATTGTCTCTGCTCGACGAGCAACTTGATGCGTTGAGTGATGATGCAAGCGAAAAGGAAATGCGCAGCCTGGTTTCGGAAACGCCCCTTGCTCTGCACGAATATCGAGATGCGCAAAAACATGTAGAGGCCTTGCGGGAGCAGCGACAACATCTTGTACAAGCAATAGCTGCACAGAAGCAAAGTCAAGATGACCTGTTAGACAAATTAGGAGACAGGTAATGACTAAGCCAATTCGAATTGTCGTCGCTGAAGATGAAGCCATCATTCGTTTAGATCTTGTAGAAACGTTGCAAGAAGAGGGCTACCTGGTAGTTGCAGACGCGGGACGTGGAGACACAGCAATTGAGTTAGTTCGTGAACACAAACCGGATGTCGCAATTTTTGACATCAAAATGCCTGGCCTAGATGGTCTTGCTGCTGCTCGTGTGGTTTCTGATGAAAAAATTTGTCCAGTAGTGATGCTGACAGCATTTAGCCAGCGGGAAGTGATCGAGCAAGCACGCGATGCTGGAGCGTTGGCCTACTTGGTCAAGCCGTTTCAGAAAACAGATTTGGTTCCTGCCATCGAACTAGCAATCGGACGATTTACCGAAATGAAGTTGCTCAGTGGTGAACGCGATGCACTTGATGAGCAACTGCAACTTCGCAAAGTGCTGGACCGCGCTAAAGGAATACTGATCGATTCGTTTTCTATGACTGAGCAGGCAGCCTTTGATTTCATTCAAAAAGGAGCCATGTCAACACGCTCCAGAATGAAAGACGTCGCTCAACGAGTGATTGACGGCGACCTCACACCCAATTCGTGATATTCATAACGCTATGAAATTGATGGCGCTCGATGGCAACTCGTTGGCTTATCGCGCTTTCTTTGCCTTGCCAACAGACATGGCTACGGCAAGTGGTCAAGTAACAAATTCGGTGTACGGCTTCTGCACCATGTTGAACACTTTGGTGAAGGACCATAAACCAGACGGCGTCATCGTGGTATTCGATAGGCGAGAGAAGACGTTCAGACATGAGGCTGTGCCTGAATACAAGGCGCAGCGTGAGCAGCAGCCAGACATTTTGTATCAGCAGCTCGACATCATCAAAGAACTGCTGGTGTCGTTCGGAATTCCTGTCATCGACGCGCCTGGCTTTGAAGGCGACGATTTGATTGCAACCATTGCGACCAAGGCAGAAGAGCAAGGCGCGGAATTGATTGTGGTTACGGGAGATCGAGACAGTTATCAACTAGTAAAAGACCCACTCATTCGTGTTCTGTATAACAAGCGAGGTGTCAGCGATTACGCCTTGTATGACGAGGCAGGAATTTTTGAACGCACAGGTGTGACTCCGAGTCAATATCCCGATTATGCAGCTTTACGTGGCGATCCAAGTGACAACTTGGAAGGTGTGCCCGGAGTTGGAGAGAAAACTGCTGCAAAGCTCATCAATCAATATGGATCACTCGATTCAATATTTGATGCGGCAGATGCGCAAACGCCGAAGTTGAAGGAATCGCTACATGCAAGTCGTGAGCGAGTAACGCGAAATGCGAAAATCATGATCCTTAGGCGCGATGCACCACTCGGAATCAACGTGTTGGATTCTGCGCCAAAACCAAACGTTGCAGCGTTGCAGAAATGGTTCGAGACGTTGGAATTCAAATCGATGCTCGCCCGAACCAAGGACGCATTTTCGCGTTTTATTTCGGATGTTCCCGAGCAGGCAATTGATCATCTGATTGATCAAAGTTCTTCCGCTATCGAAGTTGCGACTACGTTTGCAAAGAATTCGGCCGAAGCGATTTCTGCGCTGGATACTGCCGATGGCGATTACGGCATTGTTCTTGCTGCTGGTTGGCTGAATGAAGACCAACGTGCTCTTGATGGCATTGCCGTAGTGGTTGACCTAATTCAAAATGAAGTTATGTGGATTCCAGCGATCATTGCCGAAGATAAAGCCGTGCTGACCCGATTCTCTAAGACTGCCTGTATTTCGGGTCACCATGTAAAGCCAATGTTGCGTTGGTTTTTGGATCGCAATGTCGACATTCCAAAGATTGGCTTTGACACAGCGATTGCCGCCTACTTGCTTGAACCGGCGCAATCGAAGTTGGAAGCGCACGAAGTCCTAGCTCGTTACACCGATGAACGTATTAGTGCGCGGGTAGATAACCCTGCTGTCGACGGTCAGTTGAGTTTTGATGCCCAGGTTTCCAATGGCTCAGCAGATGCATCAAACATCGCTGTAGCGGTGGCGCGCGTGATACCTGCACTTGCTAAAGAAATTGGGGCGCAGGGTGTTGGTGAATTGTTCAACGACGTAGAGCTTCCGCTTATTCGAGTACTGGCAAAGATGGAGCACGTAGGAGTACTGGTAGACAAGAAGCAGTTGACCTCAATTAACGAGCATCTGGTGCAAGAAACGAAACGATTGACGGTGGTTCTGCACGAATTGGCTGGAAAATCCTTCAATCTCAATTCACCGACGCAGCTTCGCCAGATCTTGTACGAGGAAAAGAAGCTCTCTCCAGGCAAGAAGACCAAAACTGGCTTCAGCACAGATGCTGCGACGCTGGAGAAAATTCGAGATCAGTGGCCTGAATTTATTGATCAACTGTTGCAATACAGAGAGTTTGAAAAACTGCGCGGAACTTACGGCCAAGGGTTGCTTGATGCCGTTCAAGCAGACGGTCGCATTCATGCAACGTTCAATCAAACCGTTGCTCGCACAGGAAGGTTAAGTAGCGACGCTCCTAACCTCCACAACATTCCTATTCGGTCCGAAGAAGGAAAGGTATTCCGCACTGCATTCGTGCCGCGCGAAGGTTGCGTGCTCATGGTTGCGGACTACAACCAAATTGAACTTCGTTGCATTGCTCACCTAGCTGACGATCCTGGACTTATCGATGCGTTTACACGCGGAATCGATATTCACAGCGCTACAGCGGCTCGGGTATTCGGTGTTGATGCCTCGGAAGTCACTTCTGACATGCGCTCACAAGCGAAGATGATTTCGTACGGCCTTGCATACGGAATGGAAGCTTTCGGTCTGAGTCAGCGGCTTGGCGTTGGAGTTGGTGAAGCGAGTGAAATTCTTGATGCATATTTCGCTGCATTCCCAAATGTGAAGCAGTACATGGATGACACCATTCAGGAAGCCCGCGCGAAGGGATACACCGAAACGCTGTTTGGTCGCCGTCGACAAATTCCAGAACTGAATAATCCAAACTTTCGTATCCGTCAAGCAGGTGAGCGCCAAGCAATGAACGCTGGAATTCAGGGACTTGCTGCAGATATTTTCAAGATTGCACTCGTTCGTATTGACGCGGCAATTGCAAAAGCGCAATTACAGAGCGCGGTCATCTTGCAAGTGCACGACGAAGTAATTGTGGAATGTCCAGTAGCGGAGCGTGACAAAGTGAACGAGATCGTGCTTCACGAGATGAAGAATGCTGCAGCATTAAAAGTTCCACTGGAAGTGAACGCTGCTTGGGGGGATAGCTGGGCGTCGGCTAAGGCGTAACGACATGACTGGTCGCGAACACTGGTTTGAAGATTTAGCCAGCCACATGAAGACCGCATATTTGAGGTATTCCTTTACCAAGGGAACGGTCCAGGAAGTCGACTTCATTCTTAAAGTAACTGGCGCAGCAATGGGAAGTTCATTTATTGATGTCGGTTGCGGACCAGGGCGTCACAGCCTAGAACTTGCGCGCAGAGGTATGCACGTTCGAGGAATCGACGTAAGTAAGGACTTCATCGACATCGCGAGTCGTCATGCTTCGGAGGAGTTACTGACTAGCGCGAAATTTGAGCGGCTAGATGCGCGTTCACTGCAGTATGAGACATCACTTCACTCACAATTCGATTACGCAATTTGCTTGTGTCAGGGCGCCTTTGGATTGATGGTTGACGATCGACAAGATGTCGACATTTTGGTTGGAATTCGAAAGTGCTTGAAACCCAGCGGTGTCATAGTGCTGTCGGCCTTCAATGCGTACTTTTCGGTTAAACATCATGACGGCGCAGATTTTGACGCCCGTAGTGGCGTGAGCCACGAAACGACAGACATTCGCAATGACCAAGGAGAAGTAAAAAGCGTTGATTTGTGGACGGGTTGCTATACGCCAAGGGAATTACGTTTGGTGTTCAACCTCGCAGGGTTCGACATGGTGGGCATCTCCAGTGTTGAGCCAGGGCAGTATTCCTCTGCAGAATGCAGCACCGAATTGCCTGAATTCCTGGTTATCGCCAAATCCAGGTAGGGCAGTCGCTGGTAGCGTGATTCCCCAGTCCTACCGCCGGTAGGGCCTCTCGCAAGAGGGACCATCTCTCCTATCCACCGAAAGTACGTACCAATGTCCGATCTACAAACCATGCAATCCCCACCAATGGGAACCTTCGACTCAGAAGGAAATTACACACCACGCCAAATTACTGAGCGTGACCTTTCGCAGTCATTTGCTGACGCGATTAGCGGAACTCTTGTTGAACTCAAAGACGGACAACTTGTTACCGGAACTGTTGTACGCATCACCCGTGACGAAGTACTTGTCGAAATCGGTTACAAAACCGAAGGCGTCATCCTTGCCCGCGAATTGTCAATTCGTAACGACATTGATCCAAACGAGATTGTGAAGTTGGGCGAGAAGATCGAAACACTCGTCCTTACACTTGAAGATAAGGAAGGCCGTTTGTTGCTTTCGAAGAAGCGTGCGCAATACGAGCGCGCTTGGGGCGACATCGAAAAAGTTAAGGCAGCCGATGGAACCGTTGAAGGTTTGGTCATCGAAGTTGTTAAGGGTGGACTCATCGTGGACATCGGTCTACGCGGATTCCTTCCTGCATCACTTGTTGAATTGCGTCGCGTACGTGACTTGGCTCCGTACATCGGTCAGCGAATCACGGCAAAGATTCTTGAACTCGACCGCAATCGCAACAACGTTGTGCTTTCACGTCGTACCTTGCTCGAGCAAAATCAGCGTGGAGCTCGTGACGAATTCTTAACCCATCTCAAGGTTGGCGAAGTGCGTACAGGTCGCATTTCGAGTGTTGTTGCATTCGGTGCATTCGTCGACTTGGGCGGCATGGATGGACTCATCCACGTTTCCGAGTTGTCGTGGAAGCATGTTGACAACCCAACAGCAGTGGTCAACATTGGCGACGAAGTGACGGTAAAAGTTCTTGAAGTTGACATGGACCGCGAGCGCATCAGCCTCTCGTTGAAGGCAACTCAGCAAGATCCTTGGCAAGAATTTGCTAATGGGCACCAGGTTGGTCAATTGGTCTACGGCCGTGTTACCAAGTTGGTTCCTTTTGGTGGATTCGTACAGGTGGGAGACGGAATTGAAGGTCTCGTGCACATTTCCGAAATGTCTGCTCATCATGTTGAAGCGCCAGAGCAAGTTGTTACACCGGGCGAAGAGTTGTGGGTCAAGATCATCGATCTCGATCTCGCACGTCGTCGCATCAGCTTGTCCATTAAGCAGGCTGCTGAAGGTGGAGAACTCGCCGAGGAATATCGTGGTCAGTTCCAAGTTGACGATCAGGGCAACTGGGTTGGTGGCGATGACAGCGCTCGTGAGGCAGCGTGGTCAGAGTATTTCGACACCGCTGCAACAACTGAGGCTCCAGCTAGTACTGCAGCAGAAGTTTCTGCCGCGACTCCAGAAGCTCCAAGCGCATAGTTTTCTGTAGTTGCGCTCGTCAGGGGGCGAGCGCAACTCAGAGGTTTATTGGAGACATATGAAATTGATTGGGCTAACAGGCGCAATTGGATCGGGTAAGTCTTCAGTGTCTGCGCTGTTCGCGCGCAAGGGTGCTGTGATCATTGACGGCGATGGAATTGCAAAGCAGCTGCAACAAAAAGGGTCTGCCACTTTGCAAAAGATGGTTGACGAATTTGGTGACATCTTGCTGGAATCCGGTGAACTCGATCGAGCCAAGGTTGCGAAATTGGTGTTTGGTGATGCTGACATGCTGAAGCGGCTGAATGCGATCATGCATCCCGCGATTGGAGAAGAAATTCTTCGTCAAATTGAAGCGAACATGGCCACAGAAAATGTTGTGGTGTTAGACATGCCACTACTCGTTGAAAACCCTCGTGATGGAATGTCGGGACTGGTTGTTGTCGATGTAGATCCAGAAGTGGCAATCTCACGACTTGTTCAATTTCGGAACATGAATGAAGACGATGCTCGACGGCGAATGGCAAGTCAGGCAAGCCGCGAAGACCGATTGAAGGTTGCTGATCGCGTTATTGACAACAGCGGAAGTCCTGAAGCACTGAGCCAACAAGTAGACGATGTGTGGGATTGGTTTGCAACCTTGCCGAATGCGCAAGCAGGCGCTGGCTCGCTTGCTCAAAAGAGCAAATAGTGACCGTTGACAATCAGCGCTTTCAGGTTGTTTCGGATTATCAACCGGCAGGTGACCAACCCAAAGCAATCGCTCAGTTGTCGGCAGGTATCGAGCGTGGAGACAGGTTTCAAACCCTGCTTGGCATTACCGGATCTGGTAAGTCTGCAACGGTTGCGTGGACTATTGAACAGGTGCAGAGGCCGACGCTGATCCTTGCTCCGAACAAGAGTCTTGCCGCGCAGCTCGCACAAGAAATGAAAGATTTCTTCCCAAAGAACCGCGTCGAATATTTCGTCAGCTATTACGACTATTACCAACCTGAGGCGTACATCGCTTCTAGCGACACATTTATCGAAAAAGATTCATCGGTCAACGACGAGATTGATCGTCTGCGACATTCGGCTACTGCAGCGTTGCTCACACGACGCGACACCATTGTTGTTGCATCGGTGAGTTGTATTTATGGAATGGGAAACCCGGAGGAATACCGCGGCAATCTGTTGGAGCTACATGTGGGTGTTGATTACGACCAAAGAAGTTTGCTGCGTCGACTAGTAGACCTGCAATACGATCGCAATGACATGACGCTCGGACGTGGCAACTTCCGCGTTCGTGGAGACACCATCGAGGTGCAACCGGCATATGACGAAACAGTCACTCGTATCGAGATGTTTGGCGACACGGTTGAAAGAATCACCATTGTTGACGCTCTGACCGGTGAAACAGTGAATGATATGAGTAAGGTGTTGATCTTTCCGGCCACTCACTATGTTGCTGGAGATGAGCGCATGCGCAAGGCCGTAGTTGGGATAGAACACGAATTGCAGGTTCGTCTTAAGCAGTTCGAAACAGAAGGAAAATTGCTCGAGGCTCAGCGTTTAAGAATGCGCACACAATACGACTTAGAAATGATCGCTGAAGTCGGTTTCTGTAACGGCATCGAGAACTATTCCATGCACATTGACGGTCGTTCTCCTGGCGAACCGCCATTCACCTTGCTCGACTATTTTCCCGACGATTATTTGCTGGTTGTCGATGAAAGCCACGTTACTATTCCGCAGTTGCACGGTCAGTTTGCTGGAGATCGAAGTCGCAAGGCCACGCTCATCGAACACGGTTTCCGTTTGCCTTCTGCCGCCGATAATCGTCCGTTGCAATTCGAAGAAGCTATGCAACGGATCAATCAATGCATCTTTCTTTCGGCAACGCCTGCGAAGTTTGAGATAACAACGAGTCAACAGGTTGTAGAGCAAATCGTAAGGCCTACGGGATTGGTCGATCCTGAAGTAATTGTGAGGCCTACAAAGGGTCAAATTGACGACATCATTGAGATGGTTAACGGCAAGGTGGAAGTTGGAGATCGAGTCCTGATTACCACACTGACCAAGAAGATGGCCGAGGACTTAAGTGAATATTTGCTTGAACAGGGATTGAAGGTTCGCTATTTGCATTCAAACATTGACACGATTCAAAGAATAGAAATTCTTCGTGCGCTGCGACTCGGCGAATTCGACGTACTTGTGGGAATCAACTTGCTTCGTGAAGGGCTTGACCTTCCTGAAGTGTCACTGGTGGCAATTTTGGATGCCGATAAAGAAGGGTTTTTGCGCAGCGAGACTTCACTCATTCAGATGATCGGACGTGCCGCTAGAAACGTAAACGGTCAGGTAGTGATGTATGCCGATAAGCGCACGCCATCAATGGATCGAGCCATTGGGGAAACACAGCGCCGTCGCGAAAGGCAAATCGCATATAACAAAGAACATGGCATCAATCCTCAAACGATTCGTAAAGCTGTTGGAGATATTTTGGCGGTGCTACGACCGTCTGAAGGTTCGTTGTCGACAGCCAAGAGTGGACGACGTGACCGCGATCGCGAGAAGGTAGTGAACGAATTGCGCTCACTGCCGCAGCAGGAACTTGGACGACTGATCCAGACTCTTGAGGAAGAAATGAATTTGGCAGCTTCAGAATTGAAATTCGAATATGCGGCGCGTTTGCGCGACGAAATCAAGGATTTGCGACGTGAACTACGCGACGCGAAGTAGTCAGTAAGTAGTCTGCTTGCCATGCCTCCAGCGAAAAAGAAGCCTGCGTATTCAGCTGGTGTTATCTCAGTACGTGGCGCTCGCGAACACAACCTCAAGAACATCAACGTTGAAGTTCCGCGCGACAAACTCATTGCGCTTACAGGACTTTCGGGAAGCGGAAAAAGCAGCCTGGCATTCGACACCATCTACGCAGAGGGGCAACGCAGATATGTCGAGTCGCTCAGTGCATATGCGCGTCAATTTCTTGGCCAAATGGATAAACCCGACGTTGATGTGATCGAAGGTTTGTCGCCGGCTATTTCCATCGACCAAAAGACTGCGTCGAAGAATCCACGATCAACCGTTGGAACAATCACCGAGATCTATGACTACTTGCGACTGTTGTGGGCTCGAATCGGTATTCAACATTGCCCGAAGGATGGCATTGCGCTGCAGCGCCAGACGCCTCAGCAAATTGTCGACAGAATTTTGGAGTTGCCGACTGGAACCCGGTTCCAGGTGTTGGCTCCAGTTGTTCGTGGACGAAAGGGCGAATACGAGAACTTGCTGGGTGAACTCCTTGCGCAGGGCTACACCCGCGCTCGAATCGATGAGCAAGTTGTCGATATCTCTGAGTTTTTAAAGAAGGGCGACAAACTTGCGCGCTACGAAAACCACAGCATTGACATAGTCGTCGACCGCCTTGTTCAGAAAGCTGGCATCAATCGACGATTGACAGACAGCCTCGAAACTGCTCTAAAACTTGCTGATGGTGTGGCAGGAATCGAAATTATGAGTGGAAAGTCTGATGAACAAGGCGAAGTCATCACGTTTAGTCAGCACATGGCGTGCCCCAAGTGCAGTGCAAGTTTTGACGAGCTTGCACCCCGAAACTTTTCCTTTAATTCCCCCTTTGGTGCTTGTGAAACCTGCTTGGGATTGGGAACGCGTTACGAAGTTGAAGAGGAATTGGTCGTTCCCGACCCGGAGCTGTCCATTTTGCAAGGAGCTATAGCTCCATGGCGTTCAGCCCATACGCAGTACTTCCAGCGAATGCTCGAAGCTGTTGCTGAAGAACACTCGATTCCATTGAATGTGAAATGGGAAAAGCTTTCCGACAAGAACAAGAACATCATCATGCACGGAGCTGGCGAAGCACTGATGGTGAAGTACAAGAATCGATACGGTCGATCGCGCGAATACAGCACGTCCTATGAAGGTGTAGTGCCGTGGATCAAGCGGCGACATGAAAGTGCTGAAGGTGAATATTCGCGTGAGCAATTTGAGAGTTATATGCGCGAGGTGCCATGCAAGGCGTGTAAAGGTCAGCGTCTGAAGCCAGCTTCACTCGCCGTGAAGGTCAATGGTAAGAGCTTGAGTGAAATATGTGATTTGTCTATTGGTAAATCGGCTGAATTTCTTAAAACTCTGAAACTCGGCGATCGCGACAAGATGATTGCCGAACGCGTAACAAAGGAAATCAATGCGCGACTTGGGTTCCTACTCTCTGTCGGACTTGATTACCTCACGTTGTCTCGCGCCGCTGCAACTTTGGCTGGCGGCGAATCTCAGCGAATTCGTCTGGCAAGTCAAATTGGTTCAGGACTTGTTGGAACTCTGTACGTTCTAGATGAACCGAGCATTGGTTTGCACCAGCGCGATAATCATCGATTAATCGAAACGCTCATTCGTCTTCGCGATCTGGGAAACACGGTGATGGTTGTGGAGCACGATGAAGACACCATTCGCGCTGCCGACTGGATTGTCGATATTGGTCCTGGTGCGGGTGAGCATGGTGGCGAAGTGGTGTACAGCGGGGAAGTAGCCGGTATCGAAAAGGTGGCTAAGTCGATCACGGGTCAATACCTCAGTGGAAAAAAGTTTGTTCCAGTGCCTGCCGAACGACGAGTGCCGCAAAAAGGTTGGCTCACCATTCGTGGTGCTCGGGAACACAACTTGCAAAACCTCACCGCCAAGATTCCATTGGGATTATTTGTCGCAGTAACCGGAGTTTCAGGAAGTGGAAAGAGCACCTTAATACGCGACATTTTGTTGCCTTCGCTAATGCAGAAGATCTATAAGTCCAAAGATGCGCCAGGCAAGCACACGGCCGTTGACGGTGTGCAACACCTAGACAAAGTTATCGATATGGATCAATCACCAATTGGTCGAACTCCGCGTTCAAACCCCGCAACATATACCGGAGTGTTTGACGACATTCGTAAACTTTTTGCAGGAACTCCAGAAGCAAAGGTTCGCGGTTATCAACCTGGACGGTTCAGCTTCAACGTTCCAGGTGGAAGGTGTGAAGCATGTTCTGGCGACGGCACGATCAAGATCGAAATGGTGTTTTTGCCAGACGTGTATGTGCCATGTGATGTGTGCAAAGGAGAGCGGTATAACCGCGACACCCTCGACATCTTGTTCAAGGGAAAAAACATTTCCCAAATTCTCGACATGCCAATTTCCGAAGCAGTTGATTTCTTTTCTAACCAACCTCGTATTTGTAGACACATGCAGACTCTGTTGGACGTTGGATTGGGATATGTGCGCCTGGGTCAATCAGCGCCAACGCTTTCGGGTGGCGAAGCACAGCGAGTGAAACTCGCTGCTGAATTAGCAAAGCGAAGTACCGGTAAAACGATTTACCTTTTAGATGAACCGACAACTGGTTTGCACTTTGAAGATGTTCGACGTTTGCTTACCGTTCTTGCTCGCCTCGTAGAGACTGGAAATACGGTTTTGGTGATTGAGCACAACTTGGATGTCATCAAGACTGCGGACTGGATTATCGACATGGGTCCAGAAGGCGGCGACGGCGGAGGACGAATTATTGCTGAGGGAACCCCTGAAGAAGTTGCAAGAGTGAAGGGTAGTTACACCGGCAAATTCCTCGGACCGTTGTTGAAAAAGAAGTCGTAGGCAGTGCAACGGCCGTCGATACCCATCCCCGATACTCCGGGTTCGTATCAATTCAAGGACGAACAAGGCGGCGTTATCTATGTCGGTAAAGCAGTAAACCTTCGTTCTCGCGTTGGCAGCTATTTCGCAGATCCGCACACGCTCCATCCACGCACAGCCAAGATGATGTCGATTGCTGCCAGTGTGGAATGGATTGAGGTTCGCAATGAAGTTGAAGCCCTGATTCTTGAATACAACCTGATCAAAGAGCACCGACCCCGATTCAACATTCGCCTACGCGATGATAAGAGTTACCCATTCCTTGCAATCACCCTTGATGAGGAATGGCCTCGAGCACTCGTGATGCGTGGCAGACGACGAAAGGGTACGAAGTACTTCGGACCGTATGTCAATGCTTGGGTCATTCGAGACACGTTGGAACTCGTGCTGCGAACGTTCCCCGTACGCACATGTTCTAACGGTGTCTTCAAGCAACACAATCGTCTTGGTCGACCGTGTCTGCTGTTCCACATTGAAAAGTGCAGCGGCCCATGTGTGGGCAATGTTGAAGCGCAGCAATATTCAAAATATGTTCACGACCTTCAGCGGTTTTTGAACGGCGATTCAGACGAAATCGTGAACAGAATCGAATTAGAAATGAAGGACGCTTCAAAGATTCAAGATTTTGAACGAGCAGCAGTGTTGAGAGATCGGCTCACGCATATCAACAAGGCACTTGAACGACAGCAAATGGTTGGGGATCAATCTGAAAACATTGATGTCATCGGTGTCGCTGATGATGAGTTTGAAGCATCCGTGCAAGTGTTTTATGTACGTCGTGGACGAGTAATGGGCCGTAACGGATTCATTCTTGACAAAGTTGAAGATGTGAGCGCTGGTCAATTGATGGATCGTATTCTCGAAAGCATTTACGGGGATGCGCCACCACTTGGCGTTCCAAAGGAAATTCTGGTGTCTCAAGCTCCAGAGAGCCAATTGGCGATGGAGGAATGGTTAGAGAAAGAACGTGGAACCAAAGTAGAAATTCGTGTTCCATCTCGTGGGGACAAACGGGAATTGTTGGCGACTGTCGTTAAAAACGCAACAGATGAATTTGCTCGACATCGAATGAAACGCGCATCTGATCACAACAGTCGTAGTCGAGCCCTTACCGAATTGCAGGACTTACTGAATTTGCCAGAGGCACCATTGCGCATTGAGTGTTACGACATGGCGCATCTGCAGGGAACTGACTATGTGGGGAGCATGGTGGTGCTTGAAGACGGACTTCCGGTTAAACGTGAGTACCGCAAATTCAAGATAAAGGACGTGCCTGGAAACGATGATTACGCTGCGATGAAGGAAGTGCTCACTCGAAGGCTGTCCGCGTATATCGCAGAACGTGATATGCCAGTAGATCAACGAGGCGATCGTCCTGGAAAGTTTGCCTATCCGCCGCAATTGATTCTTGTTGACGGAGGAAAAGGTCAACTCGGAGTGGCAATGGAAGTGATAAGTGAACTTGGATTAGAACATGAGATCCCTGTCGCGTCATTGGCTAAACGTCTTGAAGAGGTGTTCATCCCGAATAGAGCAGAAGCGGTAGATGTGCCTCGCGGCAGTGATGCATTGTTCATGTTGCAGGTGATTCGCGACGAAGCTCACCGTTTTGCTAACTCATTTCATCGCGAATTACGCGGGAAGCGGATGACCAAGGGCGTATTAGATGGTGTTGCTGGACTGGGTGAGGCGCGCAAGAAGAGACTTATTTCCCACTTCGGAAGTGTTGCTGCCGTAAAAAAGGCATCACTTGACAACTTGTTAACTCTTGGTTGGCTGCCTGAACCCGTTGCTCGCGAAGTCTTCAAACACCTACACGGGTAGCATTTTCACGTGGCCGATATTCTGCTCATCGTTGGTCTATCCGGTGCTGGCCGGTCCCAAGCTGCAGATGATCTTGAAGACCTCGGTTGGTTTGTCGTTGACAATATGCCAATCACACTTGTTGACAAGGTTGTTGAACTCGCAGAAAACGGAGCAGAAGATTTGCAACTCGCGCTCGTGCTCGGTACACCTTCAAATCAAACTAATGCAATTGACGTTGTCGTGAATTTGCGAGAAGCCGGACATCGAGTTCGCATTTTGTATCTAGATGCGTCCACCCCAGAATTGGTGAAGCGTTACGGATCCACACGTCGCAAACACCCACTGAGTAGTGCAACTACCAGCGTTGAAGAAGCGATTCTAAAAGAACGTTCAATGCTCGAATTGGTGAAGGGTTCCGCAGACTTAGTGATCGATACCTCATCGCTCA
This sequence comes from Ilumatobacteraceae bacterium, assembly GCA_023263695.1. Classification (GTDB taxonomy): domain Bacteria; phylum Actinomycetota; class Acidimicrobiia; order Acidimicrobiales; family Ilumatobacteraceae; genus UBA3006. The sequence continues at coordinate 78,838 of JALQUZ010000001.1, read as the reverse complement.
ATGTGCATCAATTGAAATCTCAGATTCATGATTTGTTTGCTCCTGTTGACGGCAAAGATGTCATGCAGTTGACGGTTGAATCGTTTGGTTACAAACATGGAATACCATTGGATGTTGACCTCGTATTTGATGTTCGTTTTTTACCGAATCCACATTGGGAGGAATCGCTTCGGCCATTGAGTGGGTTGGATCAACCGGTTGCAGATTTCGTTCTCCAACAACCGCTGGCACTCGAGTTCGTTGAGAAGATCGACGCGCTGTTTGGAATGCTGCTTCCTGCATATCGAGCTGAGGGCAAGAGTTACTTGACCGTGGCTATCGGTTGCACGGGTGGTCGACACCGGTCGGTTGCGATTGCTGAAGAGATTGGACGAAAGTTCGTTCAATTTGGGCATCACCCGCGGGTAATTCACCGAGATATCGCCCGATAGTCACACGGTTGCTAATGTCTGCCTCTATGGCAAACACTCCAATTCGCGTAGGTATCAATGGTTTCGGACGCATCGGACGCAACTTCTTTCGTGCAGTGCAAGCAGCACATGCGCCGATTGAAATCGTTGCGGTTAACGATCTGGGCAACATCAAGACGATGGCGCACTTGTTGAAGTACGACTCGGTACTGGGTATTTTGCCAAATGTCATTAAGCCAGTCGACGACGGCATCAGCATTGATGGCAAAGTTCTGAAAGTACTCCAGCATCGTGACCCAAAGGATCTCCCTTGGGCAGCCCTCGGAGTGGACGTCGTTATCGAATCAACTGGTTTCTTCACTGATCGCGACAAGGCAGCGGCGCATGTGGACGCTGGTGCTCCAATCGTGATCGTTTCGGCGCCTTCGGCAGGAGCTGATGCGACATTCGTATTTGGCGTTAATCACCAAGACTTTGATCGCAGTAAGCACAAGGTGGTGTCGAACGCGAGCTGCACCACCAACTGCTTCGTGCCAATGGTGAAGGTGCTTGATGATGCATTCGGTGTGGATAAAGGATTGATGACCACCATTCACGCCTACACGGGTGATCAGCAATTGGTGGACGGCCCACATAGCGACTTGCGCCGCGCGCGTGGTGCAGCCATCAACATCACTCCGACAGGAACTGGTGCTGCTCGTGCAACAAGCCTCGTGCTTGAAGCGATGAAGGGCAAATTAGACGGAACTTCATTGCGTGTCCCAGTTCCAACGGGTTCAATCACCGATTTCGTTGCAGTTCTGAATTCGAGTCCATCAAAAGATGAGATCAATGCGGCCTTCAAGAAAGCCGCTGATGGTCCTTTGAAGGGTGTGCTCGAATACACCGATGCACCCATTGTTTCCAGCGACATTGTGACGAACCCGCATTCATGTGTATTCGATAGCGATCTCACCATGACTATGGGCAATCTTGTAAAAGTCCTTGGTTGGTACGACAACGAGTGGGGCTATTCAAACCGGCTTGTTGATTTGACCAAGCACATCGGTTCCTCGAAGTAACCGCATTTCATGTCTCGCGTTCCATCGTTAGAAGACCTTGGCGACGTCTCGGGCAAGCGCGTGCTGGTTCGTACAGACTTCAATGTTCCGATGGAGGGACCCGATGACAATCGAACCATTGCCGACGATTTTCGTATTCGCGCGGCGTTGCCAACGATTGAATACCTGACGGGTCGCGGTGCACACGTTGTATGTGCAAGTCACTTAGGTCGGCCAAAGGGGTCACCGAATGTGAAGTATTCGATGGCTCCCGTACGCGCACGACTTGCCGAACTGGCGCCTGGTGTAGAACTGCTTGAGAATCTGAGGTTTAATCCAGGCGAAGAGGGCAATGACCCAGCATTTGTTAAACATCTCATCGAGGGCATTGATATGTACGTCGATGACGCTTTCGGAGCAGCACATCGATCACATGCGTCGATTGTCGGTCCATCTCAGACATTGCCTTCGGCTGCTGGGCGATTACTACAACGCGAAGTAGACGTGTTGGGTGATTTACGCGAGAAACCAAAGCGTCCGTTTGTTGCGGTGCTCGGTGGCGCAAAGGTCAGTGACAAAATCGGAGTGATTGAAGCATTGCAAGAGCGCGTTGATGCCTTCATCATTGGCGGAGGAATGTGCTTTACTTTCCTCGCTGCTCAGGGTTATCCGGTTGGAGATTCCATTTGTGAGCGCGACCAGATTGAAACTTGTAAGAAACTTCTCGCTGGGCCAGTTCCCATTCATCTTCCAGAAGACATCATTGGTCTCGATGCGCAAGGCGTATATCAAACGTTTGGTATTCGATTGCCCGATGGAGCAAAAGGTTTAGACATCGGTCCGGGAACTGCCGCTGCATTTACCGACATCATCATGGATGCTCGATCGGTTTTTTGGAATGGTCCAATGGGGATGTTCGAAGATCCGCGTTTTGCATCGGGAACAAAGACAGTTGCTCAAGCCGTTGCAGACACCAAAGCATTCACTGTTGTAGGTGGAGGAGACTCCGCGGCTGCGCTCGCGCAGTTCAAACTGGAAGATGAAGTAGACCACGTTTCGACTGGTGGCGGTGCTTCACTTGAATTTTTAGAACTCGGCGACCTTCCTGGTCTTGCCGCATTGCGAGGAGCACCGAATGCCAGATAGCACCGTTTATCGCAAACCGCTGATCAGCGGAAACTGGAAAATGCACAATAATCACTTTGAAGCAATTCAGAGTCTGCAAAAACTTGCGTACCTGCTCACCAAAGATGATTTCAGTGCGGTTGATGTTTCGGTACATCCGCCTTTTACCGACATACGAAGCGTTCAGACACTGATTGATGCCGATGAATTGCGCATTCACCTTGGAGCTCAAAATTGCCATTGGGAAGAGAAGGGTGCATTCACGGGTGAAGTTGCTGCAGCATTTTTAGCCAAGCTCGGAGTGCAGTACGTCATTGTCGGACACAGCGAACGTCGCGAGATATTCGGAGAGACTGACGCAGACGTTTCAAAGAAAATCACCACCGTGCAGAAATTGAACATGTATCCAATCGTGTGCGTTGGAGAAACTCTTGATGAGCGTGAAGCAGGTAAGACCACCGAAAAGGTGATGGGTCAAGTACGCGCTGCTCTTGTGGGTCGCACGGTCGATCAGGTGTGCAATATGGTGATTGCTTATGAACCGATTTGGGCAATTGGCACCGGCAGAACTGCCTCCGCGGGCGATGCCCAAGCAGTCATTGGGGCAATTCGTGCCCAGGTGCAAGAGGTTGTGGGTGAAAAGGCTGCCAGTGCCGTTCGGCTGCAATACGGAGGAAGCGTAAAGGCGGCCAATATTGCCGAAATCATGGCACAGCCAGATATTGATGGGGCCTTGGTGGGCGGGGCATCCCTTGACCCGTCTGAGTTTGCTCGGATCGTACAATACCGATCTCGATAGCGCCATACCTGTAGCGCTAGTAGCCTTTGACGCACATGTCGGGGCACCTTGTCCCGACCCAATTGGGGTAACACCCACCTAATCGACGGGGAGGTCGAGAGTGAAGAAAACCAACAAACTCGCTGGAGTTGTTGCTGGCTTCGCAGCGTTGTCACTGGTAGTGGCAGCTTGCGGTGGCAGTTCATCCAGCAACGAAGGTGCAGCGTTCACAAGCCTTGATGCTTGTGCAACACGCGCCTACGACTACACACCACCAGCATCAGCCAGTAAAGGCATGACCATTACTTACGACATTGCTCCAGAAGCAGTGTGGGAAGATGGATCACCAATCACCGTTGCAGACTTCAAGGCAACTTGGGATGCTTCGTTGAACACACCTGGTTCATTGTCAACAACTGGTTATGACCAAGTGACATCTGTAGAAGCAGGAACAAGTGACAAGCAGGTTGTTGTCACGTTGAAGTCTGTCTACGCACCGTACAAGGGCTTGTTCTCTGGGCTCATCAAAGCTGCATCAGTGAAAAATACTGCTGACGTTTCAGGTGACTTCGCAGATTTCATTCCATACTCGGCACGTCCATACAAAATGCAATCTTGGAGCAAGGACCAGATCGTCTATGTTCCAAACGACAAGTACTGGGGCACCGACAAGGCTGTGGCACCGAAGGTTGTCATGGTTCCAAAGGCCGACAGTGACACAGAAATTGCGTCAATCAAGGCTGGCGATGTTGACTTCATTTATCCGCAGTACTACCAGGGAATCGAAGAAGCAGTTAAGCAAGACAACATTGCTTCATCGGTTCAATTTGGTGGTGACTTTGAAGCGTTCTACTTCAACCAGAAGTGCGGACCTTTTGCAGACGATAATTTCCGTGAAGCATTCTCAAAGTCAATTGACCGCGATGCATTGTTTGCACAGATTTACACTCCAATCGCTCCAACTGGAAAGTTGTTGCAGTGTGGTCCAATCACCCCTGGTGATTACTGTGTAGGAGATGAATTTGCAGGTAGCTATGACGCTGAAGGCGCTGCAAAGATCATGGAAGATGCAGGCTGGAAAAAGAATGACGCTGGTTTCTGGGCAAAAGACGGCGTTGCGCCAGAAATTCGTTGGGTAGTAAACACGGGTAATACCCGCCGCGAAAGCACCCAGGCTTACCTGATTCCATTGCTGCAAGCAGCAGGATTCAACGTAAAGGCTGACAACTGCGACGCAGCTTGTTACTTCCAGAAGCGTTTGCCAGCACTCGACTACGACATGGCGATGTACATCAGCACGGCTCCACCGGATCCTGCGTACCTCACCTCGTCATTTGTGTGTGACCAGATCCCAACCGATGCTAATAACAACGTAGGACAGAACACACAGGGTTGGTGCAACAAAGAGGCTTCGGACTTGCTTCACAACGCAGACGTTGAAGTTGACACCGTAAAGCGTGCCGACGACATCAAAGCTGCACTTCGTTTGATGGCTGCGGACCACGTCCTCTTGCCATTGTTCCAGTTCCCTAAGTCGGGTTTCTGGCGCACAGACAAAGTTGGTGGACCCGTTGATGGAGAGTTGAACAACTACCAGGCGTTCAATAACTTCCACCAGTGGACCGACGTCGACGGTGACGGCAAGATCGTTATCGGAGCCGAGCAGTGGCCAGAGTGCCTCAACCCAATCACGGAGTGTGCAAACTCTTCGTGGATGGTATGGACGACAGCATTCCCTGTCAGCCCAGGTGCATTCACCACGACCAACGATGGTAAGTACGTCGTTTCCAACTTGTTGACCGGCGAACCAGTAGTAACGGTTCTCTAGTCAATTAGTCACTAGTACGCATGTACGGTGCGCGACTCGTTCCATTTGGTTCGGGTCGCGCACCGTCTGCATAATGAAGTAGAAGTAGATCTCAACAGTCACAGGACGAGAGGGAGGGCAACCATGTTTCGCTTTGCACTCCGTCGTTCTGCATGGGCAATACCAACTCTCTTGTTGGTGACCTTTTTGGTGTACATCGCTTTGAGAATGGGAACCGACCCTCTGGCGAGTTACATGCGTTCCAATCCGCGAGCTACACGCTCAAAAATTGCACAATACAAGTCGGTAAACGGCTTAGGTTCAAATTTCGTCGTTGGATATTTCAGTTGGTTGAAAAATTTCGTGACCTTTCATTGGCCGCGAAGTATTAAGGGAAGCCGCGAGGTTTGGCCCGAACTGAAAGATGCAATGGCGAACAGCGCCCGATTGGGTATAGCTGCGACCACTGTTGGAGTGGCTATTGGTTTGACGATTGGAATTTTCGCTGCATTGCGTCCTGGTGGCAAGCGAGATGTTGCGGTTAACACCGTTGCATTCGTGGGAATTTCGATTCCACCGTACATTTCGTCAATCCTCCTTCAGCTTGTTTTTGCTGTTTATTGGAGTAAGTGGTTTGGAAACACTTTGTTTCCTACATCTGGCGTATATCCACCTGGACAAGAAGGCTTTGACCTTTTATTGATGATTAAACACATGGCGTTGCCAACGGTGGTAGTGGCTATTCAAGTCATTGCCGTTTACAGCCGCTACATGCGGTCGTCATTGCTCGACGTGCTCAATTCTGATTACATGCGAACTGCACGATCGAAAGGTTTAAGTGAATTCCGCATTTTGATGAGGCACGGAGTACGCAATGCGTTAATTCCTGTAATCACCATTGCAGCATTAGACATTGGTGCAATTGTTGGAGGCCTCATCATTACGGAAAACATCTTCGATTACCCAGGCACCGGAAAGTACTTTCTCAGTGCATTTGGCAATGGTGATTTTCCGTTACTGATGCCATTGATGGTCATCATTGTTGCATCGGTTCTGTTGTTTAACCTGATCGCAGATATCTCGTATGCAATCCTGGATCCAAGGATTCGTCTTGACTGATTCAGCGTTAGTTTCAATGAGCCCTCGCAAAATGGCGTGGAAGCGATTTGCTGGTCATAAGGCAGCACTTGTTTGCTCGGGAGTGCTGTTTCTTCTGGTGCTTGCAGTCGTGCTTTCACCATTCACTTCGCGATACGGAGTAAACGAAGCCGTTAAAGCACCACCGAATTCGTATCTTGCGCCATCCAAATTGGCCTGGTTAGGAACCGATGATATTGGTCGTGATTTATACAGCCGATTGATTTACGGAACTCGGGTGTCGTTGCTTATTGGATTATTTAGTGCATTCATATCGGTGTTCGTCGGTTGCGTTGTTGGTGCCGTTGCGGGGTTCCGCGGCGGTCGATTTGACGATGTCATCATGCGAGTTACCGATCTTTTTCTAGCCTTCCCATTTCTGGTTGCTCTATTGGTGGTTCGAAACATGTTTGGGTCGATCAAATGGCTTACATACATCATCGGTGATGTGAGCTCGTTGCGATTCATCATTTTCCTGCTGTCGTTCTTTGGTTGGATGGGTGTTGCTCGAATTGTCCGTGGTCAGGTGCTCGCACTTAAAGAACGAGAATTTATTGAGGCAGCCCGTGCATCAGGCGCATCTCGGAATTACATCATCAAGCACCACCTGCTACCAAACTCCATTGGACCGATCATGGTCGCTTTGACATTTTCGGTCGTAGGTGCAATTTCTGGTGAGGCCACGTTGTCATTCTTCGGATACGGACCTCAGCCCGGGGCTGGTGCAACATCGCTAGGACTGCTTGTCGGTCAAGCAAAAGGGGCAGTGCAAACCGGTTTTTGGTGGATAGCACTATTCCCGTGTCTCGTACTCGTGATTATTTCTTTGTGCATCAACTTCATTGGAGACGCATTGCGCGATGCTACTGATCCTCGAATGGATGCGAGTAAGTGATGACTGAATCAATTCTGCAAATTCGAGACTTGCGTGTCACGTTCAGCACACAAATGGGGGAGTTGCGTGCTGTACGCGGAGTTGACGTAGATGTAGCGCCTGGCGAAATTCTTGGTGTGGTGGGAGAGTCTGGTTCCGGAAAATCTGTGTCATTCCTCGCTGCAATGGGGCTTTTGCCAAAGAGCGCGACAATCACAGGCAGTGTAAAGCTTGATGGCGAAGAGCTCATCGGAGCGAAATCTAAGGCCATCCGATCAATTCGTGGACGTTCGCTTGCAATGGTATTTCAAGATCCACTTTCAGCATTGAACCCTGTGCATCGCGTTGGGGATCAAATTGTCGAAATGATTCAGTCCCACCAGGACATGAACACGCATGACGCTGAAAAGCGTGCCGTTGAATTGCTAGAGATCGTAGGTATTCCTCAGCCCGACGAGCGTGCTCGCCAATATCCACACGAGTTTTCTGGGGGTATGAGACAGCGTGTTGTCATTGCGATGGCCATTGCGAATAACCCAAAGGTACTAATTGCTGACGAGCCGACAACCGCATTGGACGTAACGGTGCAGGCTCAGATTCTTGAAGTTATACAAAGGATTCAACAGAAGTTTGGCACGGCGGTAGTGCTGATCACTCACGATCTAGGGGTCATTGCGCGTGTGGCCGACAGTGTGAACGTGATGTACGCAGGCCGAAATGTTGAAAGTGGCACCGTCCAGGCGTTGTTCGATCATCCAAGTCATCCGTATACGCGTGGGCTGCTGTCGTCTCTTCCTCATGAAGGTATGGACCGATTGCAGCCGATTGCCGGATTTCCACCGAACATGCTTGCTCCGCCACCGGGCTGCGGTTTCGCTCCACGTTGTCAACATGCAACTGAAGTGTGCACCGCCGAAATTCCTTCGCTTCGACCGTTTGGCGATCTACTTACGTCGTGCTTACGTGCTGATGATTTGCGAATTGGAGGGCAATCATGAGCAATGAATCTGCAGAAATACTGCTGAGTGTTCGCAATCTGGTTAAGAACTTTGAATTGCGTGCGAGTAGCGGCATTCGTAAGACCAAGCGCATTGTTCAGGCAGTTGCGGATGTTTCGTTTGACGTCAAGGTTGGGCAAACTATCGGTCTCGTAGGGGAATCGGGTTCGGGAAAAACAACTGTAGGTCGTTCAGTTCTGCAATTGATCGAACCAACCTCTGGAGAGGTATTTTTCCAAGGTCAAGATTTGACGAAGCTCAGTTTCGAAGAATTGCGTAATGTGCGCCGTCAGATGCAAATTGTTTTTCAAGATCCTTTTGCATCATTAGACCCAAAAATGACAGTCGGTAGTTCAATCGCGGAGCCTTTGACGGTGCAGGGAATAGCCGGCGATCACGATGCAAAGGTAAAAGAACTGCTTGATCTCGTTGGTCTTGCCCCAGACCATGCCCAACGTTTCCCGCACGAGTTTTCTGGCGGACAACGTCAGCGAGTTGGTATTGCACGCGCGTTGGCACTTGATCCGAAACTGATCGTGCTTGACGAACCGGTATCGGCACTTGACGTCAGTATTCAAGCTGGTGTTGTCAACCTGTTTGCGGACTTACAGAAGCGTCTCGGTATGTCGTATATCTTCATTGCCCACGATCTTTCCGTTGTTCGCCACATTGCAGATCAAGTCGCAGTGATGTATCTAGGCAAGATTGTGGAGATCGGAGATAAAACGGCGGTGTACACGCACCCAACGCATCCGTATACCAAAGCTCTTTTATCTGCTGTTCCACTACCAGACCCGAAGGTTGAGCGATCGCGTCACCGGATCATGCTCGAAGGCGATGTTCCTTCGCCGGTTAACCCTCCAACAGGCTGTCGATTCCGCACGCGCTGCTGGAAAGCGACCGAGTTGTGCTCGGTAGAAGAGCCTCAATTGGAAGTTCGTGCTTCTGGACAGAAATCCGCTTGCCATTTCCCGGAATAGTCGTTGAAGCCAGTAATCGGTAGGATTTAGTCGTGCGTCATTTCATCACCATCGTCACCATTGTCATCAACGTTTTGTCGCTGATTGCGCTCGTTTCGGGAGTGTTGCTCCATAGCGGTCGCGGAGGCGGTTTGAGCGACATGTTCGGTGGTGGTGGCGGAGCAGCATTGGGTTCGGCAGCTGCAGAGCGTAATCTCAATCGCATCACAACGGTGTTTGCGCTCGTATGGGTGTTGACCGTTGTTGCTTTGGGAATGTTTCTCGCATAAGCAGGCGAGTTCACAGGTAAAATTTAGTACCACGTCGGAGTGGCGAAATTGGCAGACGCACCAGCTTGAGGGGCTGGCGCTCGAAAGGGCGTAGGGGTTCAAGTCCCCTCTTCGACACCATACAGTAGTGATTATGCCTACTTGGAGTAATTGGGCCGGTAATCAACAGTCTCGTCCAACGACTATTGAAAGACCTGCATCAGAGAGCGAAGTCTGCGCTGTTATCAAGCGAGCGGTTCGCAGCAAGCAGCGCGTAAAAGTCGTCGGTTCAGGACATAGCTTCACAGGAATTGCGGTGCCCGACGAAGTGATGATCGATCTCTCGCGTATGAATCACGTGTCGTATGTTGACGTGTCAAATGGCTTAATTACCGTTGAGGCGGGAATTGTTCTCAGTGATTTGAACGCACAGCTGGAGTTACACCAATTATCGATGCCGAATCTCGGTGATGTTACCTATCAGACACTTGCTGGCGCTCTTTCCACTTCCACACATGGAACTGGTCTGTACAGAACCGGACTTGCCGCACAAATCGCAGCATTTCGTCTGGTAACAGCTGAGGGCGAGATTTTGGTTTGTGACGCGCGGAACAATTCAGAAGTCTTTCATTGTGGGCGAGTGTCGCTTGGATCACTGGGTGTGATTACCGAAGTGACTCTGCGAGTAGTTCCAGCATTCAATCTTCGTGCAGTTGAGCAGCCGATGCGGATAGATCACGTACTGGATAACTATTCGCAACTCATAAACGACAATGATTTTTTTGAGTTCTATTGGGTGCCGCACACCAATTGGGCGCTCACTAAAGCAAACAATGTCAGCTTGGACGCGGCTGATTCGCCGAGCAGATTCGCCACGTGGTACAACAAGATGTTTTTAGAAAACTACGCATTCGGAGTGCTGTGCCGGGTTGGACGAAGATTTCCCAAGTTCATTCCAAAATTGGCAACAATCATCCCGTCGTCTGGCCGAGTGGAATACGTCAATGTCAGCCACCGGATATTCAGTAGTAAACGTCTGGTCAAGTTTTATGAAATGGAATATTCAATCGCGTTAGACGCTCTCGTGCCAGCACTTCGAGAGGTCATGCAGATGGTAGAAGATCGTGGATTTCGGATCAGTTTTCCCGTAGAGGTTCGTTGCACGGGAAGTGATGACATTCCACTGTCTACTTCGACTGGCAGACGGAGTGCGTACATTGCAGTGCACATGTTCAAGGGTTCGAAATACGCTGAATACTTCTCGGCAGTAGAGACAATTCTGCGCAAGTATGAGGGCAGACCGCACTGGGGAAAGATCCACAATCTCCACTCGAATGAGATTTCCAGCCTGTATCCTGAATATCAGCGTTTTATTGAAGTTCGGAACCAACTCGATCCCGAGGGTGTGTTCACAAACGACTATTTGCGTCGTGTGTTGGGTCGCTAGCCCTTCACAACCACAGGAACATACCTGAGGACCCCCCAACACATACAGATCGAGGATATTTTCATGACGAAAACATGGTTAGAACTTGGCGTGCCCAAGAACATTATTGCCGGATTAGTTTCACGCGGAATTGAAGCTCCGTTTCCGGTGCAGGAAGCAACTCTTCCCGACGCTCTTGCAGGAAACGACATCTGCGGTAAAGCGCCTACCGGATCGGGCAAGACCCTTGCATTTGGTATCGCCATTGCTGCGAAGGTGACAAAGAGCCGCCCTGGTCGCCCAACCGGATTGGTGCTCGTGCCTACACGTGAACTTGCCGCTCAAGTGGCAAAAGAAATTTCGTTGTTGTGTGGTGGCAGCGACATCCGTGTTTCGGCTGTGTACGGTGGCGCCGGTTACGGTCCACAAGTCAAGGCAGCCCGAGCTTCAAGCATTGTTGTTGCCACTCCAGGACGTCTAGAAGACCTCATCAAGCGTCGTGACCTTGATCTAGGTGCTGTTGCCGTAGCGGTAATCGACGAAGCAGACCGCATGGCCGATATGGGTTTTATGCCGGCAGTAAAGCGAATCATGCGCGCTGTAACGACTAACCGCCAAACATTGCTGTTCTCGGCAACTCTTGATGGTGACATTGACACATTAATTCGTGAATTTCAAAACTCACCGAAGCGACATGCAGTTGCTACAGCGGAAAATGCTGGTGAAATTGACCACTTGTTTTGGAACGTTTCGCGTGACAATCGCACGAAGGTGCTTGCCGAGATTGCAACGCAGTACGAGCGCGCAATTGTGTTTTGCCGTACGAAGCATGGTTCGGACCGCCTCGCGGGAAATCTTGAGTCAATGGGAATCAACACCTGTGTGATTCATGGAAATCGCAGTCAAGCACAGCGCGAAAAGGCACTAGAGCAATTCCGTCGAGGCAAAGCAACTGTCATGGTTGCTACCGATGTTGCTGCGCGCGGTATTCACATTGATGCTGTTCCAGTTGTCGTTCACTTCGACATGCCAGAAGATCCGAAGGATTACATCCACCGTTCTGGACGCACGGGTCGCGCTGGAATGAAGGGCACGGTTATTTCGCTCATCGACAAGTCGATGCGCCGCACCACGACCTCTTTGTGTCGCGGAATGAAATTCGACGTCATCTACGACGAACCGAACTTCAACCTCAGCGAACCAGCCAAACCAGTTCGCCCAGGCGAAATTGGGGCAGTAGTGGCTACCTTGCTTAAGGTTGAATCAGACTAAAGACAAATATCTTGTGGGCGCACCGGAATGCGCTCTATGTCTTTGCCAATTGCGTTTCGGATAGCAGCAACGATTGCCGGTGTTACCGAAATGCATGGTGGTTCACCAATGCCTTTAGCGCCAAGAGGTGCCTGAGGTTCATATTCTTCGATCATCACTGCAACTACATCTGGTGCATCCAGCGCTGTTGGAAGTAAGTAGTCGGTGAAGCTTGGATTGCGGACTTTGCCATCTTTCATGACGATTTCTTCCATTACGGCTAAACCAAGGCCTTGGGCAATTCCACCCTCCAATTGGCCAATGGCAGACAATGGGTTCAGCACTCGACCGACATCTTGTGCGGTAGCAATCTGGACTACCTTCACTAGCCCAAGTTCTGGGTCGACGTCTACGACAGCGCGGTGTGCAACAAAAGCGAACGCGGTGTGGCAATTGCCCTGGCCATTTTCATCCAACTCTTCGGTTGCACGATGGTGGTGTTCAAAGGTTTCACTGATTTCAATCCCGTCTGATGCTTCGGCAACGGAGATTCTGAATGACCCAACCTGGTCCACCACGTCAGTGCCATCGATAATGAGACGAAGTGGATCAATACTGTGCTGCTTTCCCACATGGTGGAAGAGTCGCTCGCGAACGAGACGACATGCACCGTCAACGGCTCCGCCGCTCATCCACGTTTGACGAGATGCCGATGTAGACCCCGCCGAACCAATATGCGTATCAATTGGTTCAAGAATGACCTCATCAACACCAAGGACAGAACGAGCGATTTGTGGAGCAAGCGTGACGAAACCTTGACCTACTTCAGATGTTGCGAATTTGAGTGATGCAATACCGTCCTTAAGCGTGCATCGGGCAGTCGCGTAATCGTCAAACCCTTCGCTGTACATCAGGTTCTTCATCGAGACGCCCCAGCCAATTCCTCGAACGATATTTGAACGAGATGCGGTCAAACCGCTGCCACCTGGAAGTGAAAGCTCGTTCACCGTTTCGCCCAAAGGCGCTGGCAGGGGAATGGCGTTGGTTTCAGTAATGCAACGCGACACCGGTGCAACACTCTCCATGATCTGTCCGGTGATGAGTGGGTCACCAGTAACCATTGCATTGATAAGACGAATGTCAACTGGAGACTTACCAACGGCTGCAGCGATTTTGTCCATCTGTGACTCATGTGCAAAACACGCCTGCACTACGCCGAAGCCGCGCATCGCGCCACATGGCGGATTATTGGTACGAACCGCGTATCCATCCACGGTCGCGTTGACACACTTATAAGGCCCTTGCGTATGGGTGATTCCGTTAATCAGAACTGCTGGCGATGTGCTGGTGTATGCGCCACCGTCGAATACGAATCGAGCGTCGATCTTCACGATCTTGCCATTTGTATCCGCGTGGTGACGCATGAAAATGGTCGCTGGATGACGATGCACATGGCCAAAGAAACTTTCTTCGCGGCTGTATTGCATTTTGATGGGGCGACCGGCTTTAAGCGCAAGCAGACAACAGTGAACTTGAAGACTGATATCTTCACGTGCCCCGAAAGCTCCTCCAACGCCTCCGAGTGTGAGTCGAATCTTTTCGGCCGGCAAGTTCAGGCAAGCGGAAATTTGTGTGAGGTCTTCGTGTAACCATTGAGTTGCTACGTGTAAGTGCAGGCCCTGACCATCTGAGTCGGGGATAGCCAGTGCAGCTTCAAGACCAAGAAAAGCCTGATCTTGCATTCCAATGATGTATTCGCCTTCGACAACAACTTCCGCCGAGATCGATTGATCACCACGGAGTATTCGCTGGTGTCGGATGATGTTGCCATCTGGGTGAATTGGATCGAATGAACCAGCAATCGCGTCCTCTGGGTTGGTGAGTGGCGTGAGCACCTCGTACACCACCTTGATCAGTGCGAGAGCGCGTCTACATGTTTCTGGGTGATCGGCGGCTACTGCAGCAACTGGTTCGCCCATGTAGCGGACGACATTCTTCGCGAACACCGGTTGATCGCTGCTGATGAGTCCATATGTCGGTTTACCGGGTACATCATCTGCAGTGATCACGCAGTGAACGCCAGATAATGCAAGTGCTGCAGATGTATCGATAGAAATAATGTTTGCGTATGGGTGAGGCGAACGTAATGTCGCGCCCCACAACATGTTTTCAGCATGCATGTCTGACGTAAACTCGAAGCTACCTTGAACTTTGTGAGCGCCATCTGGTCGCAATGCACTATTGCCAAGAATGTCTCGCGGCTTTGTGACAGTAGAAGACTTGGCCATGGTTATTTCACTTCATTTCGTGATCGAATGGTTGCTTCGACCGCAGCGAAAACACGGCCATAGCCAGTACACCTGCAAATGTTGCCAGAAATCGCTTCTTTGACTTCAAGTTCCGAAGGAGAAGGATTCTTTTCGAGCAGATGATGAACGGCAACGATGAGGCCAGGAGTGCAAAATCCGCACTGCACCGCACCTTCCTCAACGAAACTCTGCTGCACATCGGTCAATGCCGATTCGGATGTAATTCCTTCAACCGTGGTGATCTCGCTGTTGACGGCTGTTGCTGCCATTACTAAGCATGCGCATACCGCATCACCGTCCATAAGAACGGTGCAACTTCCGCATTCACCTTGTTCGCATGCACCCTTCGTTCCAGGCAAACCAAGTCGTTCGCGAAGCACATAGAGCAGACTTTCACCTATCCAGGAATCTTGAACGGGCATGTTCTTACCATTTACCTGTAATGAATAGAACTCATTTGCACTCATGGGTAAGCCTTCCTTAACAACCGGGATGCCAAAACGGAGATTGCATGGCGACGGTACTGTGCGGTGCTGCGATGATCATCTATTGGTGAAGACTCTGCTGCGGCGCGTTTGCCAAATTCTTCGGCGAGTTGAGGAGAGATGAATGCTCCTGCAGAGAGATCCTGGTTCGCTTTAAGCCATGCTTCTGATTCTCGGCATCGAATGATGGTTGGGCCGACTGAACCAAGTGCGATGCGCACATCTGCATGTTCGTGGTCGGCAACTAAACATGCTGAGGCAACAGAAATGACCATTGCATTACGGACGCCAACCTTGGAATATCCCTGCCAGCCTTTGACGATGGGGAAATCAACAGAGGTGATGATTTCATCGTGCTGACGAATGCTTCGTTTTACGCCAGTCATGAAGTCATGAATTGAAACAACACGGGTTGAATCGACTGTGCTGAGGTGGATCATGGCATCAAGAGCGAACATGACCGGAAGCGTGTCACCTGCTGGCGAACAGGTACCAAGGTTTCCGCCAAGTGATCCGGCAGCTCGAATTTGTGGCGATCCAACCGTTCGTGCTGCTTGAGCGAGAGCGGGAATGGCTGACAATACGGGTTCCCCCTCGATAATTGAATAGGGAACTCCCGAACCGATGGAAAGCAAACCTCGCACTTCTTGGCGAATTGTGCGCAGTGACGCAATGTCGCGAAGGCTGATGATGGTAGTTGGCTTCACATGATTGAAATTGATCTCCACCATGAGGTCGGTGCCACCCTGAATAACACGAGCATCTTCGTGTTCGCGCAATGCGGCAAGAGCCGTAGCCAATTCTTTAGCCACAATGACGGTCATAGTTAATTGCCATCCCAATCAGCGAATGCATCAATCATGGCGTGCACGTCACCGAGTGGATACAGAATTGGACACGTCGCACCGTTGTTCAAATAATGACGAACTTGTTCACGGGCCTCGGCTGGAGTTCCACTAGCAGTAAGCATTTGTACGATTTCATCCGGCACCAGCTTTGAAGCGGCGGTTACCTGTTCATGTGTCGCTGGCCAAGTAAGTAGTTCACCAACTTTGTCGAGCAATGATTGGGGAACTCCCGAAGCCTTCATAATGTGAGGCTGCTGACCAAGATATTGCGTCACCATTTCGCGAGCCATATCTAAGGCTGTTTGACGGTCTTCATGAACGCTGCACACCACCAATTGAGGTCGATCGATATCTGCAAGATTTCGACCAGCTTTGTCCGCACCATTTTGCAATGCCTCAATTGCTTGCTTGTTGTAGTCAGGGGACACCAGATAGTTCAGTACGACACCATCAGCAATTTCGCCCGTGAGCTCCATCATTTGCATTCCAGTTGCGCCGATATAAATCGGAACATCCTTTGGTCGACGGTCTTGGTAGACGTAATCGAGTTCAATTCCATCAAAATGCACAAATTCACCATTGAAGGTGACATTTTCATTGTGCAGCAATGCACGAACGACGGTAACGATCTCGCGCATGGCGCGCAGCGGCTTAGCGCGTGAGATTCCTACTTTCTGTGCCAGCGGGTCCCACCATGCTCCGATTCCCAATATCACGCGTCCGGGAGCGAGGTCATCAAGAGTCGAAAAAGTTGCTGCAAGTCGGGCAGGGTTGCGACTCCAACAGTCCACAACTCCAGATCCAACTTTGATCTTGTTGGTCACCGAAGCAAAAGCCGCCATTGGCACCGTCGCCTCACGAACCAGCCTGCTTTCTGCTTGCCACACCGCTTCGAATCCTTTTGATTCCGCGTACTGCGCGAAGGCCATGCCTTCACGAATTGGGTGCGCATCCTGCAAATAGATCGCCATACGGGCTTTACCGGTCTGTGGGTTCATTGCTGCCGCGGGAATACTCATGCTTCCAACCTTTCAAATAAACGCTGTGCTTGTTCGTTTGCTTTTGCGCGAATTTCCTGGATGTCCATTCGCATCAATTTGCCTTCTTCGTACAATTTCTCGCCATCAACTTCAACGGAAATAACATGTGTCTCGGTTGTGAATGCGGTATGCCACGGGCTCGACATGTTGTCGTACGACCACACCACTTTGTCGTGTTTAGCTTCTGGAAACAGCGAGTAGTTGTTCTGAAGCCAACCATCAACAACCGTTGGGTCGGCATTGATGTCAAATTCGCGTAACCGAACATAGGCGAGTCGAGCTTCTTCCATCATGTTGGCCCCAATGCCATCAGTGCCAAGAAGAATGTTGTTGGTTCGCGTTGAAGGTTTGGCGTAACCAACAGAATTATTCATATTCGAACGAGGGTTGTGGACTATGGACCCAAGCAACTGTCGATCCAAATGCACCGCATGAATGAGTAACCAATTTTCTTTGGCAATATGTTCAAGCCGCTTACCCGCATCTATATCGTCTACACCTTCAGCGACGTGAACATGTACTCCCACACCGAGTGATTCTGCAAGCGATGCAGCTTCGTGCAATGTCTCGTCTCCACAGGTGAACGCTGCGTGAACTCCGATCATGCCGCGACCACCGCTTTTGATGAATGCAAGTCCTTCATCGAGTCCGCGTCGTGCACCGGTGGTCATCCGCGTTGAGGCATCGACACTGTTGTGCATGACTCCAGCGTTATCCCATCGATCAGTTACGCCATAACAGGCATTCACACGCACGCCGACATCTCGGCATGCTTTGGCGATTGTTGCTAGTGAACCTTCAATTGCATGTGGCGATTCATGATGATCGATGATGCACGTGGTTCCGCTTGCGAGCGCCTCAGCGGCTCCGAGCGCTGCTGACCAATAGATCATGTCGAGATCGAGTGCGGCGTCTATGCGCCACCAAATATTTTCGAGAATTGAAATAAACGAATCAGTCTTGCCATGTGGCGCTGGCATCCCGCGAGCAAGTGAGCTGTAGAGATGGTGATGGGCGCAGACCATCCCCGGCGTGATGTTCGTCATCGTTAATCCTCAGAACTCAAGTCTTCACGTTTCATAGGGAGCTTCGATCGCCACACTCCGTCAAAATCGTGTAACGCAGCAGCAACAGCGCCAGCTGTTGGCACAAGTCCAATTTCGCCAACACCCTTGATGCCATACGGAGAATTCGGTTGAGCCGATTCAACGAGTTGTACGGAAATCTTTGGAACATCTTTTGCTCGAAGAATGCCCAGGCTGCGTAACGTTCTATTCGTCGGGAAACCAGTTTCAGGGTCACTAGGGAAGTCTTCGCTCAGTGCGTAGCCAAGTCCCATGTGAACTGATCCCTCAATCTGACCTTCACAGAGTTGTGGATTAACTGCGCGTCCGACGTCGTGAGCGGCTACAACGTGTTCAATCTTTCCGTCTTCGCGATCGACGATAACCAGTTGAGCTGCATATCCAAATGTTGAGTGAATGATCGGATTCTCTACACCCGGCTCGCCAAGTTTGGTTGTCCAGTCCACTCGGTATTCGCCGACATGGTCAACTCCGATAGCGCAACTCGCTTCTCGAGCGGCTTCACACGCAGCCTTTACCGCTCCAGCACCCATGAGGGTTCCGCGTGACCCAGTGGTTTGACCAAGTCCGAGTTCGCGAGTCGTGTCAACGATGACATCGATCAACGAGCCATCCACACCGAGTTCCTCTACCGCAACTTGCTGAGCAACAGTATTGATGCCTTGGCCCATTTCGGTCCAACCATGACGCACTTCAATTCGTCCATCATGTTTGAAGTGCACTACGGCTCGAGTGATCTCTTTGAAACCATTGCCTAGTCCACTGTTTTTCAAACCAAGTCCAAGGCCTATTGCTTTACCGGATGCACGAGCAGCGTCGTATGCGGGTTTGATGGCATCGAGGCATTTCGATGCGCCAAGGCAACCATCGTCCATGATTTGTCCAGGACCCCACACCATGCCAGGCATGATCACATTCGCGCGACGAATAGCCCAACCATCAATGCCAACCTTTTCAGCCAGCCGATCGAGTACGCCTTCCATTGCGAATTGCGCTTGGTTGGCACCGAAGCCGCGGAATGCACCACACACGGGGTTATTGGTACGAACGGCGATTGCCTCAACGTCAATGTTTGGAACGTGATACGGACCACTGGCGTGTCCAGCCATGCGCTCGAGCACTTTCATTCCAACGCTTGCGTATGCACCGCTGTCGCCAATTGCACGCACATGCAGTGCGAGGATTTTGCCCTGCTCATCGCAGCCAATTTTGTAGGACATATCAATTGGGTGGCGTTTGGCGTGCATGAGGAAGCTTTCTTCACGCGACAACGTGCACTTCACGGGAACCTGAAGTAGCCACGCGGCTAATGAAGCATGAGCTTGATTACTCATGTCTTCCTTGCCTCCGAAGGCGCCACCATTCGTTATGAGCTCGACCGTCACCTGATCATTCGAAATCGCGAGCACATTGGCTATGTCGTTGCGGTCATCCCAAATACCTTGTCCGCCTGAATAAACGTGAAGTCTTGTTCCATCTTCCGAAGGGACCGCCAATGTGCTTTCGGGTTCAAGAAACGCGTGCTCAATGCGTTGAGTACTGAAGTCTTGTTCGACGATATGCGCACACGATGCAAAAGCAGAATCAACGTCTCCGCGTTTATACGAACTTGTGCTCAACACATTGGACGTGGTTTTCCATACAGCGATTTCACTATTTGCCATAGCGATGCGTGGATTGGTGATTGGCTGCAGAACTTCGTATTGCACTTCAATCAACTCAGCTGCTGCGCGAGCGGTAATGCGATCGTTGGCGACAACGATGGCAAGTACATCGCCTGCATACGACGTGTACCCTCCGACGGGGATCATGACGGGCCAATCTTTGTAGATGATGCCGACCATCAGATCGCCAGGAATGTCCTCTGCCGTGAAGACCGCAGTGACTCCTTCCATGGCGAGCGCTTTCGTGCTGTCAATACCAATGACCTTTGCACGAGCATGCTTTGTGAAATGCAGTGAAGCATGCAACATGCCATCAACACGAATGTCGTCAACGTATCCACGATCGCCGAGTGCAAGTTGATGTGCTTCGTACTTGACGCTTCGTGATCCAATTCCACCAACTTGAGGCAATACTGGTGTTAACCCCTGTGCAACCATCTCGATGGCATCCAAAACTTTTACATAGCCGGTGCATCGACAGAGATGCGCACCAAGGTGGCGCGCCATATCATCGCGCTTAAGGTTCGCGCCCTTTTTGTCCACTTGCGCTTTTGCACGCACAACGATTCCGGGAATACAGAAACCACACTGCAAGCCTCCGCACGCAGCGAATGCATCGGAGTATTTTTTACGTTCCGTTTCTTCAATTCCTTCGAGCGTGGTCACTTCACCGCCAGCAACCTTTTCCAAACTGGTCTGACAACTAACCACTGCTTTACCATTGACGAAAACCGTGCAACATCCACACTGGCCGCTCGGCGAGCAGCCATCTTTAGGTGATGTGATATTGAGTTCTTCACGGAGGGCCGAAAGCAGGTGGGGATGATTCCCTCGCACGCTGACGGGGACGCCATTGGCTACAAACTGCACCATTGTGTCTTCCATGACCGCTCCCTTTGCCCGATTGCTAGGTTTACCATACACCTATTGGGTTTGGGTTTTACAGAATGTAAAAAAGCTCGCTCTAGTCGGCGACGATTGCACCCCGTTGACCCGTGATTCGTTGATAGACCTCGGGCCGTCGATACCGGTCGAAATCAAACAAGGTGTTCTTGTACTGGTAGCACCAATCTAAATCGCAGGCGGCTACGGCAATCTCGTCGCCGTTAGATCTCGTTTTAGCCAAAATTTCTCCCGATGGGCCAATAATGCTTGAGTCAGCAAGGCTGTCAACGCCCTCTTCAACTCCACCTTTGGCAACTCCGACCACGAAGGTTCCGTTTTGGTACGCACCACTTTGCATGACGAGGGCATTGTGGAAACCAGCAAGCGCGTCTTGTGATGGATCCGGAACGTAATGCAACGGTGTGTTGTATCCGCACAGGATCATTTCAACTCCCTGCAACCCCATCTCGCGATACGTTTCTGGCCAGCGGCGGTCATTACAAATCATCATTCCGACTCGACCGCCAAAAGCTTTCCACACGCCGAAACCTTCATTGCTCGGAGTGAAGTAATAGCGTTCTGCATGTTGAAATGGTCGGTCTGGTTCATGTTTTTCGTGCCCAGGAATGTGCACCTTGCGATACTTGGCAACGATTGATCCATCTTTCTCTACGAGAATTTGGGTATTGAATCGCTGACCATCTGGCGTGAGTTCGGCGTAACCCAGAGAAAAACCAATGTTCAACCGCTTAGCTTCGTCAAACAAAGGTTGAGTGTCATTGTTAGGCATCGAAGTCTCATACCAGTGGTCGGCTTCGCGAATATCTGGCACAAACCAACGTGGAAAAAACGTGGTGAGAGCAAGTTCGGGGTACACCACTACGTCGCATCCAGCCGCAGCAGACTGGTGCAGCAAATCGATCATTCGATCTACACATGAAGCGCGCGAGTCTTCACGCTGAATAGGACCAAGTTGAGCTGCTGCGACAGTAACGATTCGTGCCATGATGATGAGCCTAATTGTTCATGAGTTGTTGGATAGAACGAGCTACGAGAAATCGGTATCAGCAAGAGTCAACATGGTTTGCAACAGTATGTTGGCACCGGCCTCGAGGTCTTCTGGTGAGGTGTATTCGGCCGGATTATGACTGAGTCCATCTTTGCTCTGTGTGAAGATCATCGCAGTAGGACAAACGCGAGCAAGCATTTGAGCATCATGTCCGGCTCCTGACGGCATGTACTGCACCGAGTTGCCTTGGTCAGACGCATGTTGGAAAATAATGTCAATTACACGTTGATCGAATTGCACGGGTTCGAAACGAGCGAGAGTGCGAACGGAAGTGGTGACGCCTTCGCGCTGCGCTATTTCAGAAATGAATTGACCTATTTCGTGTTCGGCTTGCTTGAGCAGTGTTTCGTCAGTATTACGAACATCGAGTGTCATGGTTGCTTTTGCCGCAACAACATTGATCAAACTCGGGTGAATATCTATTTTGCCGACCGTGCAGACTTGATCACCACCAAAACGCAGAGCGAGATCGTGGAGGAACTTCGCAACTTCGGCAACCACCACGACAGGATCCTTACGCAATCGCATTGGGGTTGTTCCTGCATGGTTGCTCTGTCCGGTGATGGTTAGCTCTTGCCAGGAAATTCCCTGAACTCCGGTTACCGCGCCAATACGTACATTGTTTGCCTCCAACAAAGGACCTTGTTCAATGTGAAGCTCGACAAATGCGTGTGGAGGCCTTTGAGGGCAAGGAGTGTTGCCCGCATATCCAATGCGTTCCAGTTCGTCACCAAACCGAGGTCCATCTATTGCACGAATGTCTAGAGCTTCTTCGACTGAAAGACCACCAACGAACACCAGAGAACCAAGCATGTCAGGAGCAAATCGAGCTCCTTCTTCGTCGGTAAACACTCCAACAGCGAATGGCCGTTGCGGTTCGACACCTGCTTGCTGGAGAGTTTCGATCACCTGTAGCCCAGCGAGAACTCCGAGGTTGCCGTCATATTTTCCACCCGTGCGCACCGTGTCAATGTGCGATCCAGTCATGACTGGGGCACCGTGCCCAACATTCCACGTGCCAATAATATTTCCGACCACGTCAATCGATATGTGTAGACCAAGATCCTTCATCCAAGTAACAACGAGATCGCGCCCGTCTTTGTCGTCATCAGTCAATGCAAGACGACAATTTCCACCCCCTTCAATAGGTGAAATTGCCGCCAAAGCCATAAGACGGTCCATGAGGCGTTGACCATTTATCCGAAGCGTTGACATGCATTCAGTGTAGAAGCAACATCTTCAACAGAGGATCAATAAGAATGAAGAGATGATCGACGAATTGCGAATTGCCGAACTCATGGGTGCTGAAGTGGAAATGTTCATTCAGAAACATCCTCAATCACGGGAAGAGTCGTTCAACTCGCAAACTGCGTTATTGGGCGGAGTGCCGATGCCCTGGATGAAACGATGGGCGGGACCATTTCCCATAATTGCCGATAGTGCGGCGGGCGGCAGCATCGTAGACATTGACGGCAATACCTATGTTGATTTTTGCTTAGGTGACACCGGCTCTATGACTGGTCATGCCAACGCACCAATTTCTCAAGCGATAGCCCATCAGTCCCAACGAGGATTCACCACGATGTTGCCTTCAGCGGATCTGTCGTGGGTGGCTAATCATTTAACGGATCGATTTGGAATGAGTAAATGGCAGTTCTGCCTGAGTGCAACTGATGCGAATCGGTTTAGTTTGCGCCTTGCTCGTCAACTCAATGGTAAGCCAAAAATTGTGGTGAATGACTGGTGCTATCACGGAACTGTTGATGAAACCCTTGTCATTTTGGATCGAAATGGGGAAACGGTCAGCCGCCCTGGGGCAATTGGTCCGCAGATACATCCAGGCCTTACCACAATTGCGGTGCCATTCAACGATCTAGCAGCAATGGAACGAGCGCTCGCCGGTGGAGAAATTGCATGCGTACTTATGGAACCAGCACTAACCAACATCGGAATTGTGTTGCCACAAGAAGGATATTTAGAAGGCGTAAGACAACTCACCAAAAAATATGGAGTCATATTTATCCTCGATGAAACTCACACCATCTGCGCAGGTCCACAAGGAGCATCACGATTGTGGGGCGTGGAACCAGACATGTTGGTGATCGGTAAGACCATCGGAGGTGGAATACCCGTTGCCGCTTATGGAATGTCTGCCGAGATTTCACGGAGGGTAGAAGACCTGATGCATGGCCACGATCTCGATGTTTCTGGTATCGGTGGCACATTGAGTGGAAGCGCGCTGGCGGGTGCAGCAATTCGCGCAACACTCACGCATGCGCTACGTCAGGAGGATTTCGATATAGCGATTCCCTTGGCTATGCGTTGGAGTGCAGGCGTGCAAGCCACCATTGATCGCCACAAGCTTCCGTGGACAGTTCAGCAACTTGGCTGTCGAGCCGAATACTGGTTTGCCGATCATCCACAAAATGGAGCGCAGGCGGCAGCATCGGTAAACGATTCTCTCGAGTCGTTCATGCATCTCTACGCATTGAACCGAGGCATCTTGTTAACACCATTTCACAACATGGCGCTCATGACGCCATTTCACAGTGATAGCGATGTTGATTTGCATACAGCCGTATTTGCACAATGTGTGGAAGAACTGATGTCGTGATGGAGGTTTCTGTCCTTGCTTTCTTCGGCGTAGCCCTCATTGTTTTAGCCACAGCCTTCACACAGTCGGTTGTGGGTTTCGGATTTGCTTTGCTGTCGGTTCCAATCATGATGCAGGTGATCGGCTTGCATCGAGCGGTCATCTTGGCCTCGCTTATTGGAACGGCAAATAATCTGTACCAATATCGAGATCTTCGGCACGATCAAGACAAGGTTCAAGTAAAACGATTTCTATGGGCTTCATTTATCGGAGCTCCATTGGGGTTAGTCGCGTTTATTTATGCCGATCAACATGTGCTGAAGGTTTTCCTTGGAGTGGGGGTACTACTCGGTGTGATGTTGTTGATTCGCGGAAGAGATCTCAGCGAAGCACACATCAGCCTTGACTGGATCATGGGCGTAGTCAGCGGATTTCTCTTAACGTCAACGTCAACTAATGGACCTCCTTTAGTGTTTGCGCTTCAGGCGCGAAGGAGCGAGCCATATGTGTTTCGTTCAACGCTGAATATGATTTTTTTAATCAGCGGCTTTTACGGCCTGCTGCTTTTCACAATCTTTGGTGAAATTGGGACGGCTGATATCTGGCTAGCTGTTTCGGTTTTACCATCAATGATTGCTGGCGTAACTGTTGGCAAAGTCATTCGTAATCGCGTTCAACCAGACAAATTTAGAATTGCAGTGTTGGTGTTACTGGCAATAGCAGGATGCAGCAGCGTGTACTCAGGATTGTTTCAATGAGTTGTGTTCATTGACCAAACCATTGCAACCAACCCTCTTTAGAAGTTGGTTTAAAGACATAATTACTTTCACGTACCTGCCCGAGGGCCAGAAACGCTGGGTCTGAATATCGGTGACCTGGGTACACAATGGTGTAACCCGGTAAGGAAGCGAGCATGTGGAGGCTGTCGTACATATCGTCAGGATTCGAGCCTGGCAGATCAGTGCGTCCACAGCCCTCGAGAAACAATGTGTCACCGGAAACCAAATTACCTTCTACAAGGAAACATTGACTTCCCGGAGTATGACCAGGCGTGTGGAGCATGGTGATTTCAATTTCTCCAACTTTCACCACATCGCCACCTTCGTGAGCTGTGAGATGAGATGACGAAACACCAGTTGTTTTCGTTACCCATTCGATTTCATTCTTTTGAATATGAATTGGGATCTCGTTCACTTCGAGTAACGAAGCAATGCCTTCAATGTTCCAGCCCATCATCTTTCCACCAACGTGGTCGGGGTGATAATGAGTGCCAAGAGCGCCGACCAGATTCATGTCATCTTCCTGCACGATGTCTGCTATTTCAGCAACTGCATAAGCCGGGTCCACAATTACGCACTCCCGCGTCTCCTTATCGCCAATGAGGTAGACAAAATTGACCATTTGATGAGCCATTTGGTCTTGTTTCGCGAAGTCCGTTCCCGAAAGCAGTTGGCGAAAATACAAGCGATCATTCATGAAATCAGACTACCGATCTACGATGGTGCGTCATGGAGCACTTGTGAAAATCAGCCCACACGACAAAGTGCTGATCGACGGTCTCCTCGTTGATATTGGCGAGGAAATCGCATCCGCGTTTTCAGAAGGGGATCGATTGATAGCAGTCCCTTCCTCAGGCTTGCTTCGCATACCAAAATCTGAATCGGATGCGGTGAGGTCTTGTATCGATGTCGCTATTTCAGCCTTCGAGGAAATGAGTAGCGTTGATGATGCGCAAATTTCGCATTTCTACGCAGGATTCGCGCGGCGGCTGAATGATGTAGATATTTTTGACGAAATTTCTGCGGTTAATGACCGTGATGTTACGCGTGCAAAAACCAGTGGAAGGTCAACTACACGACTGATTCTTAGTGAGTCGATGCGCCACGACATGATTGAGGCTTTGCACATCTGGGAGAAGCTTGGCACTGCAAATGTTGCGACCGAAACGATCTCGCATGATGGCTGGCAGATTGAGTCTCACATTGCACCACTTGGCGTTGTAGGTTTCGTGTTTGAAGGACGGCCAAACGTATTCGCAGATGCAACTGGTGTTTTGCGGAGCCGTAACGTTTGCGTCTTTCGAATAGGTAGTGATGCTTTTGAGACCGCCGAAGCAATTATGAGACTGTGTGTTGTTCCGAGTCTTGCTGATGCTGGGATTCCTATTGGCAGTGTGATTCTGTTGCCATCAAAGACTCATGCAAGTGCTTGGGCATTGTTTTCAGATCGCCGACTGTCATTAGCGGTTGCCAGAGGCAGTGGACCTTCGGTTGCATTGCTTGGAGAGATTGCGCAACAACATGGCATACCTGCAAGCCTCCATGGAACGGGCGGTGCATGGATGGTGGTATCGAACATCGCAGACGTAAATCGATTGAAAAATGTTATTCAATGTTCACTTGATCGAAAAGTGTGCAACACCTTAAACACCGTTGTCATCATTCGGTCAACGTTGAAACAGTCGTTGCAGGCTGTTATTGACGGAATTTCGCTGGCAGCAAATCAGCGTAAAGCCAACGCAGTGATTCATGTTGATTCCCAGATCAGCGAGGTTCTTAGTTCAATAGTTCTTCCACCGTCTTTTTCAACTGTATTGATTGATCACGATTCTCTCGGCAGTGAATGGGAGTGGGAAAACGATCCGGAGGTTTCGATCGTCGTTGTTGATGACGTGGCTTCCGCCGTTTTACTGTTCAATCGCTATTCGCCTTCATTTGTTCTTTCCGTTATTTCCGACGATGACCAAGAGATTGAAAGGGCGTGGCGTGCATCGAATGCTCCATTTTTCGGAGATGGAATGACCCGCTGGGTAGATGGCCAATACGCATTGCGCAAACCCGAACTCGGCCTGTCCAATTGGCAAAATGGACGCACGTTTGCAAGAGGTGGAATTTTAAGCGGAGATTCGATCTTTACCGTTCGTTACCGCATGCGACAATCGGATCCAAACGTCAAGCGGTAATAAATTTCATGTTGTCAATGAGGCGGATACCGTCAATGACTACCGCAACAATGATGACATCGTGCTGATTGATGGTGTCAACAATGTTCATCGTTCCTGCCGCGACTACGGAGACGTACTGAATTTCGATTGTTGAGTCGCATTCAAGTACTGAGCGAGCGGCATCAATTGCAGCGATGGAACTGCTATTTCCGTCTTGCCAGCATGAAATTGCATGGAGTAATGCAAGCGGAATACGTGCTGCGCTCGTACGAGCAGATGGTGACAGCAACCGATTTCTACTCGACATGGCAAGACCGTCATCTTCTCGAATGGTCTCACAAGCATGAATGGTGACGTGACGGTGTAATTCGTTAGACATATTGTTAATTACTGCTAACTGTTGGTAGTCCTTCAAGCCAAAATATGCATCCGTTGGTTGAACTATTGAAAAGAGCCTGTCAACCACAGTCACCACACCCGAAAAATGTCCGGGGCGATCTGCACCTTCAAAACCTTCAGCGTCGTGCGAAGGCGTAATCAGTCCAACCGGATGGAGAGGGAACATATCGTCTTTCAGTGGAGAGAGGACCACATCAACTCCGGCTGATTTGCATAGTTCAAAATCTTCATCCACGGTTCGGGGATACTTGGAAAAGTCGTCAAGTGAATTGAACTGCAATGAATTCACATAGATACTGACAACGACACGATCACATTCGCGACGTGCTCGTTGCATGAGGCTGACATGGCCTTGATGAAGGGCACCCATCGTCGGCACAAAACCAATTGACTCGTGCTTGAGAATCTCGCCCCGCCAATAAGAGAATTGCTGTAGGTCAGTGAAAAGAGTGGTCATCGTCTGGCCACGATCCGTTTCGAACATCGGCAACAAATTGCTTGCAGGCGTCAATGCTTGTAGTCCGAACATCTGCATATTTACGAGTGAATTTCAGAGTGTTTTGCGATAGGCCCAATATGTCGTGGAGTACGAGCACCTGACCATCGCAATCTGGACCAGCTCCAATTCCAATAGTTGGAATAGAAATTGACGTGGTGATTTCCTTTGCCAGGTCTCGCGGTACGCCCTCGATCACGATTGCGAATGCCCCCGAATTCTGAACAGAATGTGCGTCCTCAAGTAACCGTTCGCGACCACCGGCTTCTCGGCCATCGACACGACCTTGAACGCGATGCCCGCCCATTCGGTGATAACTCTGTGGCGTAAGACCAATGTGGCCCATAACGGGAATGTCGACCCGTGAAATGGCGGCAATGGTGTCGAACATGGTGATGCCGCCTTCAAGTTTCACAGCCGAAGCCCCTGCCTTGACGAGTCGGATTGCGCTGCGAACCGCTTGCTCAGTGTGAACTTGGTATGAACCAAATGGGAGATCACCAACAATGAGGGCACGAGGATTGGCTCTCGCCACCAGCTTCACGTGGTATTCCATTTCTTCCAATGTGACTGGAATGGTGTTTGCCACACCTTGAACTACTGAGCCAACCGAATCTCCAACAAGAATCATGTCCACGCCCGATTCATCAACGATTCGAGCAAAGGTTGCGTCATACGCTGTGATCATCGTCAAAGGTTTTCCAGATCCTTTGGTTGCCATCACCATTGGAACGGTGATGCGAGGCCGCGAAATCGCTTCAGTCACAAAATCAGGCTAGCGATTAGATTGCAGATCATGATTTCGGCGTTTGCCCTGAGATGCAAAGAGCATGTTGCACATGCGGTTTGGGATTGGCTTTCGCTGCATGGATCGATCGGTCCTAACACGGTGCGGGGAAGGCGTTTTGGAGCTTTCGGAAAAGGCAGCATCATCTGTTTCCCACAAACAACGATATTTAATGAGCAATACATTCAGATTGGTGAAAACACCATGATTGGAACTCATGTGGCACTTTCCGCGGGCATGGTTCCTGGGCAAGATTGCCTCACCAACCCTGTTGTTCGAATTGGGGATCGTTGTCTCATTGGCAGGGGCAGTGGAATCGTTGGACACCTAGGAATTGATATTGGAAATGACGTATGGACTGGTCATCACGTGTACATCACCGATCAAAATCACGGCTACGAAAACATTGAACTGCCTATCTCGATGCAAACCCAACCTGAAAAGTTGGTAACTATCGGTGATGGTTCATGGATCGGCGCGGGAAGTGTGGTTCTTCCAGGAGCACAAATCGGTAAGCACGTTGCTATCGGTGCGAACTCTGTAGTGAACGGAGTAATACCTGATTTCAGCGTTGCCGTTGGATCACCTGCGCGAGTAATCAAGCGCTATTCAGCCGAAAGTGGTTGGACGCCAGCTGACGAATTTAAATAGATAGGTCCATCGGAACTTTGCATGAAGTCATTCGATTGTCGGCCGCGAAAGTAGAAATTTTCTCACTGATTGGCAGACCTTCAAACATTGATTCCGCAAACGATGCGTTCACACCAGTGCGCAATTGATTCGCATAGTCACGGCGATCCTGGATCAGGGTCTTGTAGTCGGCGATCCACAACGGGACTATGGCCTTACCCTTTTCATCTACAGGCTCAATTGCTGAGATTTCATTGATGGCATTGTCGAGAGTGTCAGTTGCCTTATCAATTAACGCGGCACGTTCCAGTAATGCATTCGCTCCTGCATCCGAAATCTGTCTGAGATCAACGAGAGCAAGTCTTTCCGCCTCGGCTTTTTTACATATTTCCTCAGCTCGTGCGGTCCATGTTTGATCACCAATTTTATTCACCGACTCCTTTGAAGCGAAGCCAAATGCATAGATCCACATCGCAAGCAGTCCAACTATGCACGTGCTAAAAACAGAACGCGCGATGAAGCGGGAAATGTTTTGACCTTTTGTTCGTTCCATCACAAATGGGGGAGTCACGGGGTGCATAGTAGTTCACCGATGTCATTTTGCGCTTTCGCATCTTTATAAGCGAACTAGAGTTAAGCAAGTGGAACAATCTCGCCTCCGGCTAGCGATCACACTGCTTCGCCAGTTGCTGAAATTTCATCCAAAACCCTTTCTTGTAGCGGTAACTGGTGCTTCTCTCTACGCCATTTGCACCGTGGCATCAAGTTTTGGTCTCGGCTACGTCGTAGATCAGGTGATTATTCCCAGATACGAATCAAACAAGATTGACCATCACACCTTTCTCATTGCATCGATGATTGTTATCAGTATCGGTCTTCTCCGCGCAGTTGGTGTGGTGGTGCGTCGCTCATATGCGGGAATCTCACACTGGTCGACTTCGGAGTCCCTGTCTACGCAATTAATTCGACACATTATGAAGCAACCGACAATGTGGCATCAAAGACACATGACCGGAGATCTTGTTGCTCGAATTGGTGTTGATTCAGATACTGCGGCATCTGTACTCGGCCCTTTGCCCTTCAGCACATCGGTGGTGTTATTGGTAGTGCTCACAAGCATTTGGTTGGTTGTGATCGATGTGCCACTTGGCCTGCTAGCAGTAACGGTGATACCGCTGCTCTTTGCACTCAACATTGGTTACCAACGACGTATTGATCGACACTTTGATTCTGCACAAAAAGCACTTGGCGATTTATCTGAAGCTGTCCACGAAAGTTTTGACGGAGTGATGGTGGTGAAAGCCTTCGGAGCAGAAAACCGTGAACACGTTCGACTAGCAACTATTTCTTCTAAATTGAAGGATGCTCGAATTCGTGCTGTTAATGCACGCGCGGTATTCGAAGCTCTGGTTGATGGAACACCATCACTCGTCAATGTTTCACTTATTACGTATGGTGCTTTCAGAGTCCGCAGCGGTTCGTTAACTATTGGTGAATTATCAAGTTTTATATATTTATTCACACTGCTTGTCTTTCCATTGCGAATCATTGGATATCTGCTCAGTGAAATTCCACATTCATCCAGTGGTTTTAAACGAGTACGCGAGATTCTCGATGAGCACCTCGAGTTACAACCATTAATTGAGACACTCCCAAGAACGTCGGGAATTGCAGTGGAAGTGAATTCTGCATCGTTTTCATACGATGAACAATCAGACTTGATATTCAAGGATGTGAATTTTGCGATTCCTGTTGGATCGACCGTCGCCGTTGTTGGCGAAACAGGTTCAGGAAAATCAACTCTCCTGAAAATGATTGCCGGACTTGTCAGTGCGCGAACTGGATCCGTAAAAGTTGGTGAAGGTGAAACCGCAATGGTGTTTCAAGAGCCATTTTTATTTTCAGGTTCTCTGCAATTTAATTTGACCCTCGGAAAAACAATTTCAATTCCAGTTATCGCGCGCGCACTTTGGGCATCGGTTAGCGAAGAATTCGTCTCAGAACTTGAACATGGAATTGACACCATTGTTGGGGAGCGAGGTATCAGTTTGAGTGGCGGGCAGAGACAGAGAATTGCTCTCGCTCGTGCAATAGCCAGCGGAAGACAGACTCTCTTGCTCGACGACACGACGAGCGCACTTGACCCAGCGACTGAATCCCTAGTCATTGATCGGCTTGCTTCGCTGTCGGATACAACAACAGTGGTCATAGTTGCTTCTCGACCCACCACGATCAAGATCGCTGACCATGTGTTGTTTATTCATGACGGCTTCGTTCACGAACTGTCAACGCACGACGAACTCATGCGAACCAGTCCCGCATATTCCAATTTGATGTTGTCCTTCGACATCGATCGGAAGGCTTCGTGAGTACCGATCTTGAGCAGCGATTTCCATCTGCTCGAATTATCGGCAGGGGTGTAACCGTTGCTCCGGCACTCAAGAGCGGCATAGGCATCACCTTTTTGCTCGCTCTTTTTGGCACAGGTGCACGTCTGGTGATTCCAATTTTGATTCAACAATCCATCGACCACGGATTACAGCCAGGACATGTAAACGTGTCGTACATATCGCGACTGTGCACAATTGGAGCAATATGTGTGGTCATATCGTCTTTATGCTTACGCGAAGCAACGAAGCGGTTAGGCAATCGTGCAGAGAATGGGCTGTTTTCGCTTCGAACTCAATTGTTTGACCATATTCATCGTCTGAGTCTTGAAGATCACAACAATGAAAAACGAGGAGCACTGGTTTCACGTGTAACAAGCGATATCGAGACTTTGACTCAATTCTTCTCATGGGGTGGGCTCGGTCTGTTGCTCGACGGCTCACAGATGATTGCAGTTGCCGCGGTCATGCTGGCTTATGACTGGAGATTGGCCTTGGTGGCGTTCGTTACCAGTGCGCCACTGATATTTGTCTTGCGATTCGTGCAGTCTCGGTTGGTTAATGCGCACAACCTTTCCCGCGAACGAAATGCAGACTTCTTGGGTTCCGTGTCGGAACTCATGGCCGGGGCTGAAACCTTGCGTGCTTACAGCGCTGAGCAAACCATGATTAATTCTGTTGCTGTGTCCATGAGAAACCGACGCAAAAGCAACGTTCGAGCTGGTGTAATTGGTGCCTTTTTGTTCCCGAGTGGCGAAGTCTTCGCGGTGTTTACCGTGATGGCAGTTGTCGGAACTGGTCTACTTATCGGACCTGCTGGTGGACTGACTTCTGGCGCGCTGGTGGGATTCGTTTTCCTGACGTATCGATTCCTCGAACCAATTGCCGAGTTCACAGAAATTATCGATCAAGTTCAGAGTGCAGTAGCTGGATTACGTCGAGTTCTAGGAGTGTTGGATACTCCAATTGGGCCTCCACAATCGTCCAACCCTCGACCTCTTCCGCTAGGGAAGCTATCGGTTGATATACAAGAGGTCAGCTTCGCCTACGGAGCGCGACTCGGAGAAGACGATGATGACACGCCAGTCCTGCACGACATTTCGCTACACATCGCCGCTGGTCAACATATTGCTCTCGTTGGTCCATCAGGATCAGGAAAGACCACGATTGCGCGATTGATCGCGCGACTCACTGACCCAACTATTGGTCGAGTGCAAATTGGCGGCGTCGCGCTTACTGAAGTTTCAAACGAATCTTTGCGTCGCAGACTGATTGTGGTTCCTCAAGAACCGTTTCTCTTTGCGAACACCATTTCCTACAATTTGCAATTCGCAGAACCACTCGCATCGACGATTGACATGAAAGCTGCATTTGAGGAGTTGGGCCTAGCTGACTGGTTAGAAGGCATGCCCCTTGGTTTGGAAACACATGTTGGACAGCGGGGATCATCTTTGTCCGCTGGAGAACGTCAGTTAGTCGCTCTCGTGCGGGCTTCAATGGTGAAGCCCGATGTATTGGTACTCGATGAAGCAACATCATCTGTTGATGCCCTAACCGAAGTGCGGATATCTCGCGCATTGGAGCGTCTGGCACTTGGTCGAACAACCATCTCGATCGCGCACCGATTATCCACAGCTTCACGCGCCGACCGGGTAGTAATGCTCGAGAATGGTCGCATCGTCGAAGACGGTTCTCATACCGAACTCTTGAATGCCGGTGGCAAATATGCAGCTCTCTATGAAGCGTGGCTTAACTCAACACGAGGGGAATCACATGAGTAAGCCAATACTTGCGCTTGCATCCATGTTGATTTTGGTTGCAGTCTCGTGTGGAGAAACCCAGGAGACTCGGGCTCTGTGTTCGCACACTGCCGAACTTGAATCCTCTCTTGTTGCTACTGGAGTGGCCTTGGAAAATCTGGCTACAACATCGCCACGACAGTTGCAAAGCACAGTTGCAGTATTAACAGGGACCCTGTCAATCATCGATGAGATCGCTCCATCAGCAGTCAAGACCGATATTGAGCAAACAATGCGATCCTATGAAGAATTGTCAGTTGCTTTGCAGAATGTTTATTGGGATGGCACAGTTGCAGAAACAGATCAGAATGTGCAAAACGCGAAGCAAAATCTTTCTCGTAACGACAATGTTGATGCATTAGATTCTCTCCGTTCGTATGTGAAGGAGCACTGTAAAGTAGAAATTTCACAGGACATTAATGTTTCGCCTGGAAATGATCTATCAGTGGCACCTACATCAATCTTGGTGGAGCCTCAACCGGACATTAATTACGGATTTGATAACGAAGAGACAGCGATCAAGTCCTATGCGTACCTAATTGCTGAACAAAGAGGTCTTGCGATCACGTCCGAGCAGGCGACCTGTCTTGGCACTCGAATGATCGATGTCGCACAAGGTGACCCAACTATTTCGGATGCCGCCTACGAAGCAACGCTTACCGCAAGTTTCAAGGAGTGCGGTATTGCCATCAAGTAGATTGACCAAATGGAAATTGTTCTCATTCGTCATGCGGAACCTGAATGGGTGCGAGATGGCAAAAGTGTCGTTAATCCGCCATTAACAGTTCGGGGCTATCGTCAGGCCGAGCTACTTGGCCAACGACTTGCCGACGAGAAATTTGATCACGTATTTGCTTCACCATTGCAACGCACACACATGACCGCGCAACCGACTCTGGATCGCCAAAACCGCAAACTGGAGATTGAACCTTTTCTTGAAGAGATTCGCGAACCAGCCTGGCACGGAGCGCCTGCGGAAAAGACGATCAAGGCTTATCGCGATGAAGTGAAAAATGCGTCACATGATCGGTGGAAGGGTTTGGAGGGAGGGGAGTCGGTTAAGGACTTCGTCCAGCGAATCCATTCAGGTGCCACTGAGTTTCTTGAACGCAACGGTGTTCATCGCCTACAAACCGAATTACCGGTTTGGCATATCGACGAACCCGGTGAACGATTCGCATTCTTTGCACATGCCGGCACCAACAGTGTATTGATTTGCCATTTGTTAGGACTCTCTGCCACTCCTTGGGAATGGGAACGGTTCATCATCAACCATGCTTCTATTACCACCATTAAGGCGATCAAACTTGGCGATGGTTACGCATTCAGTCTTGAACGTTTAAGCGATGTTGAGCACCTCTCTCACGAGGATCGCACACGCTAAAGATGTGAAGAGTGAGTCGACGACGCTTCTCACAACGTCGTCGACTCACTCATCTTTTGTTCGATTGCACAATTACGGTTGCGGGAGCAATTCCGTATTGTTGCAAGCGTCAACAGCCTTAAGGATTGGGTAAGGGTTCACCGCAGCGCCACCCTTTGGGTGTACTTCGAAGTGCAAGTGTGGCGTGTTGGTGTCACCAGTTGAACCGAGATATCCAACAATTTGACCGGCTCGAACAGCTTGGCCGTTTACGAGGTTTGCTGCGAATGAGTCAAGGTGTGCGTAGTAGAAGTATGTGCCATCGGCCGCAGTCAATCGAAGTGAAGTGCCACCAAGCACTCCACCAGTCGTCATCTTTGAAATTACGCCGTCCATTGCTGCGTACAACGCAAGTCCACGTGCACCGATGATGTCGGTACCTTCGTGTGTACGACCTGCACTGCGAGCAGCACCCCAGGTGTCTGAAAAACCACAGCGTCCCTGTACTGGGAAAGCCTGCAATGTTGGCAATCCCAATTCTGCGAGTGATGGAATCAATCCAAGGGCTGCTGCAGTTGGAGCATCCAAAACTGTTGAGACATTAAGGCCAGTCGCTGATTGAAACTTGCCGATTGATACTGACGTAGCTACACCGAACACACCGTCTGCGCCACCCTTAACTTCAATACCAGCGTTGATCAAAGCGTTCTGCAAGGTACGAACATTCTCACTCTTTTGACCGCGCACTGGGAGCGAGTCGATGGTGATCGAAGAGGCAACTACTGGAGCGGCAGCCACTGCAGGCACTGCTACCGGTGCAGATGCTGCGGCAACAGGCTTCTTTGAAGTTGACTTCTGAACTGGAGCGGCTAGTAGACCAAGAGCGATTGCAGTTGGTTCATCTACTGCCTTAGTAACTGAAAGTCCCTTCAATGACTGAAACTTTCCAAGTGCGATCGAAGTAGCCAATCCAAACTTTCCGTCTGCTCCACCTTTAACTTGAACACCGTTATTGATGAGTGCTTGTTGCAATGACCACACTGCGTCGCCCGAAGCGCCAACAGTTGGGAAATTTGACTTGCTCAATGGAGCAACATCAACGAGACCCAAAAACTTTGCGGTCTTGGCGTCAAGCGTTCCTGTAGGAGCGAATCCTGCAACCTTTTGCAACGACTTCAATGCAACTTGTGTTGCAGGTCCAAATGATCCGTCAATTCCACCCTTGATGGTGAAGCCACGTGCAACGATTGCCTGTTGCATCCGAGTGACTTCTGGACCGGATTCGCCAAATTGGGGGAGTGAGGACGACTTTGTCGTGACAGCTTGTGCAGCAACTGGTGTTACTGATACTGACGTTGCTACTGCAGCAATGCTGAGTGATACAGCGGCTGCAATGATTGCCTTGCGAATGATTCCTGCGTTCATGTTTTGCTCCCTTGACTTGCTGGTGTGAGACCCGCATAAGGGATCGGCCAGAATCAGAGGAACTTGAGAGAAAAATCACAGAAAATGTTGTTAGAACCACTCTGAGTGGTATGTATGCCAAAACAGTGGCCATTCCGCCACAAATGGTGTTGGATGGGTAATTATGTGCTTCCCGCGCACCTGTTGGGAAGGGGAAGGACTATCGTGCCGTCAATGCGTCGGCCGGAGATTTCACCTCAGCGCTTCAGAATCGTTGTATGGACGGCTTTTGGCTCTCTGTATGCCATTATCGTCACCGGGTCATTGGTGCGATTGACGGGTTCTGGTTTGGGTTGTTCCGATTGGCCTAATTGCAATTCGACCAAATTCGTAGACGTTTCTACGGGTCATGCAGCTATCGAGCAGGTCAATCGACTGTTTACGGGCGTTGTAGCTGCCTCAGTAATAGTGGCTGTCTCCAGCTCGGTCTTCCTGAAGCCTCGATCGCGCAAAATAACCGCAAATGCCGCTTTTCTGGTCCTTGGCGTACTAGTTCAAGTCATTTTGGGCGCGTATGTTGTGCTCACTGGACTGAACCCGTGGTCCAATATGGCACACTTCTTGGTGTCCATATTGTTGGTAACGGCATCGTTCGTATTGGTGAAACGAGTGGAATCAGTGATTGCACCAGCATCAGTGGCAGAATGTGAGGATCGATGGCCAAGGTGGTGTCTGATTGCTGCCGCCAGCGCGGTGTTACTCCTGGGAACCGTGGTGACTGGCGCTGGGCCTCATTCAGGGGCAGAACAAGCGACCCGACTTGGTATCAGCGTTAAACATGCAACCCAAATGCACTCTTTCGCAGTTTGGGTAATGGTTTTTTTGGCTGTTCTGGTCACTTTTCGCGCCCGAAAGAATTCAGCACGATGGGTTCACGAGGGACCGCTGATGCTTCGTCTCTTGGCTGCTCTCTGTGCACAGGGTTTCATTGGCTACGTTCAATATTTCGCAGGTGTTCCTGCCCCTTTGGTGGCCGTACACGTCGCCCTATCGGTCACCGTTTGGTTGTGTGCCTTGGCGGTATTTCTTCCTGCCAGCACCCTGCTTGTGCTTGACTAGATGCACACAAAGTTTGGGGTAGCAGTGGCTGAAAATCAAAATTCAAAATCCCGCATCTTTGTTGTAGGTCGAGCGTTTGCAGTTGTCGTAGCGGCAATGTTTATGTTCTCGGTACCAGGCATTGCTCATGCCGCCGATTCGGAAAATTCAATTATCGTCTCGGTTCAGAATCAAGCAAACAACAACGGTGTTTCGGAAAAGAAGCCGGTTGTAGGTGTAAAAATTTCGGTCACGAGTCCCGCAGGTGTGGCTGTCGGAGAAGGCGTTACAGACAGTACGGGCATAGCAACTATTCCTGTTCCTGCTAAGGACAATTACGTCGTCACGCTAGATGTTGCTTCATTGCCGAGCGATGTAACTCTTGTTGATGGCACGAAGACAGTTGTCAACATTGTCAAGGATGCCTTTACCACCAACGCTAAGCGAGTGACATTTTTTGCAGGATCATCTGGAGAGTCCGGGGCAAGCCTCGTTGATCGAATCGCTCAACGTTTGGTCGATGGTGTTCGACTTGGACTCATCATTGCTATTTGCTCAGTAGGACTATCGCTCATTTTTGGAACGACAGGTTTAACCAACTTTGCCCACGGAGAAATGGTCACCTTCGGCGGAATGATGGCGTTTTGGTTCAACGTATTGCTCGGAGTTCCCTTACTGATTGCGGCTCCGGTCGTCATCGCATTGGGAGGATTACTCGGTCTTGCAATGAACGGTTTCATCTTTGCAAAACTTCGAAAGCGGGGCATTGGGCTAATTTCGCAGCTTGTAGTTTCCGTTGGCTTGTCAATCATGTTACGCAACATGTATTTGTATCAATTTGGTGGTCGTACGCGTCCATTAGACGATTTCAGTTTGCAAGTTGCAAAACACGTTGGTCCTGTAAGCATCACCATTCGAGACCTCAGCACAACCATTATTTCGTTCATTGTGTTGCTTGGAGTTGCTGGTTACTTGCAGCGGTCGCGCACAGGCAAAGCAATACGTGCGGTGTCTGATAACCCATCACTTGCATCATCGACCGGTATTGATACTCAAAAAATCATTCGTATCGTCTGGTTTGCGGGTGGTGCTCTTGCGGCAATGGGTGGTTTGTTCCGCGGTTTAGACGAGCAAGTTGGCTTTGAAATGGGATCGGGACTTATCTTTTTGATGTTTGCTGGAATCACCTTGGGTGGCCTTGGTTCGGCTTATGGCGCTCTTGTTGGAGGCTTTCTTGTGGGCTTGTTGGTTGAACTTGCATCACTTGTCGTACCTGCCGAACTCAAAAACGCGCCGGCTCTCTTTATTCTGATCATCGTCTTAGTAGTACGTCCGCAAGGAATTCTTGGACGCAAACAGAGAGTTGGCTGAAATGGACTTCATCAAAATTCTCGAAAACACCATTTCCGCATTCTTTGGAATCGATGCTGCCTACTTCGCGTTGGCAGCTATTGGCCTCAACATTCAATTCGGGTATACGGGATTGTTGAATTTTGGACAATCTGCGTTTATGGCGTGCGGTGCATATGGCCTTGGCATGACTTCGCAATACTTCGGGGTAGGAATGTGGTGGGGAATCCTGATCGGTATCGCCTTAGTCATCATTCTCGGTCTGCTTGTTGGAATACCAACACTTCGCCTCCGTGCCGATTACCTGGCCATCGTCACAATTGCTACGGCTGAAATTGTTCGCCTCGTTGTTCGTTCGGTGCGATTCAAGCAATACTTCGGTGGCAGCGATGGAATTAACAGCTTTAGTACTTCGTTCAGGAACCTCAATCCGTTCGATCCAGGAGCGCAATACGGCATACGACCTTTCCAATACAGCGGATATTCGTTATGGACAATGATTGTTGGCTGGTCACTGGTCATCATCTTTTCGTACCTTGTGTACATGTTGATG
Organism: Ilumatobacteraceae bacterium; assembly: GCA_023263695.1. Lineage (GTDB taxonomy): Bacteria > Actinomycetota > Acidimicrobiia > Acidimicrobiales > Ilumatobacteraceae > UBA3006. The sequence continues at coordinate 39,576 of JALQUZ010000001.1, read as the reverse complement.
AAAAGTCCTTGGGGCAGAGTAGTGAAGGCCATTCGCGAAGACGAAGATGCGGTTCGCAGCCTCGGTAAAAATGTGTACAGCTACAAGATGCAATCGTTAATCATCGGTGGCGTTGTAGGAATGTTTTCGGGAATGATCTTTGCCCTCGACCGTGGTTCGGTGCAGCCAGACAACTACAGCCGAGATGTGACCTTCTACGTGCTCACTGCTTTGGTATTGGGTGGAGTAGCAAAGGTCCGTGGTTCAGTAATTGGTCCAATGATGTTCTGGGGTCTGTACGTGTTTAGCGATAACTTCCTTCGTGAACTCACCAAGGACAAACCTTTCAGCATCTTTGGTGTTGGCATCATTCAAAAAGCCCAAGTGGGGCCAGTGAACTACATGTTGATCGGACTAGGACTGATGTTGCTCATGACCTTCAGACCACAAGGTGTGTTTGGTAGCAAAGAAGAGATGGCACTGGATGGACGCTGAACGTACCTACTCAGAACTAGCTCAACGTGCTCGCGCTGCCTTGTCTTCGGTACAAGCCTCTCCAGGAGTTGCCAAACCAGATCCTATTTTGCTCGCCGAAAACGTTCGTCGAAATTTCGGTGGAGTAACTGCAGTAGATGTTGCGCACCTAGAAGTTCAGCGAGGTTCAATTACAGCACTCATTGGTCCGAACGGCGCCGGGAAAACAACATTGTTTAATCTGCTCACAGGGTTTGATACCCCTGACAACGGTGAATGGATGTTTGATAGCAAGAACTTGAAAAAGGTTGTTGCACACAAGACCGCAAGCCTTGGCATGGTTCGAACGTTTCAATTAACCAAGAGCCTTACCAAACTCTCGGTAATTGAAAACATGAAGCTTGGAGCAACCCACCAGATGGGCGAGAAGTGGTGGAATGGCTTACTGCCTTTTCGCTATCGCAAGCAAGAAGCCATCATCGAACGCCGAGCTGATGAGTTGTTGAAGCGGTTCAAACTTGACCACATGCGCGATCAATACGCGGGAACGCTTTCTGGCGGCCAAAGAAAACTGCTCGAGATGGCGCGCGCGCTCATGACCAATCCACGTCTTGTCATGCTCGATGAACCGATGGCCGGTGTTAACCCAGCCCTCAAACAGAGCCTTAACGAGCACATCCGTGGATTGCGGGACGATGGAATGACGGTGTTATTTGTTGAACACGACATGGACATGGTGCATGACATTTCGGACTGGGTAATCGTGATGGCAGAAGGTCGAATTATCGCTGAGGGGACACCAGATCAAATTTCTGCTAACCCAGCAGTCATTGAGGCTTACCTCGGAACCCACCAAGGCAAATCATTGCTCGAAGAGGAGAATGCATAATGTCTGATGATCGCGTTCTCGTTGTTGACGAACTCATCGCTGGGTACGTGCCCGAAGTAAACATCTTGAACGGTTGCAACATCGAAGTACGTGATGGCGAATTCGTTGGAGTGATTGGTCCTAACGGCGCCGGTAAATCAACAGTGCTCAAAGCAATTCTGGGACAATGTGGTGTGCGTGGCGGGAAAGTGAATTTCCTAGGCAAGGACATCACGGGTATGAAAGCTCACGAATTGGTGGAGCAAGGTGTTGGCTATGTTCCGCAAACTCAAAACGTGTTTCAAAGTTTGACAGTTTCTGAAAACCTAGAAATGGGATGCTTCATTAAGCCAAGCGTGTTCAACGAGCGATTTGAATATGTCACTTCCTTGTTTCCTAAGTTGCGTGAACGTGCGCATCAACGAGCCGGGTCATTGTCAGGTGGAGAGCGTCAAATGGTTGCCATGGGTCGAGCGCTCATGATGGAACCAAAACTGTTGCTGCTTGATGAGCCGAGTGCTGGGCTCTCGCCAGTGCTACAAGACGAAGTTTTCATTCAATGCAAGCGAATCAATGCTGAAGGTATCGCCATCCTCATGGTGGAGCAAAATGCACGACGCTGTTTGCAAGTAACCGATCGTGGTTACGTGCTCGACCAGGGCAAGAATGCGTACACCGGTACAGGGCGCCAACTTCTTGAAGACCCGAATGTGATCAAGCTGTACTTGGGAACGCTTGCCAAAATGACTGGCGGCTGACGCCGTCTTGCGTGTTTAGACAAAGAAAAAGGCCCCCAACCTTTCGGCTGGGGGCCTTTCTTAATCTGACAGAGTCAGGGATTACTTACCCGAGTCGAAGTTTTCGCCGAGTGCGTTACCCATGTTGCCGTCACAGCCGTAGACCTTCTTGTTCTTTGGTCCGATTCCTTGCTCCACCATGGTGCGCAAGATACGTGAACCTTCGTCGAAAGTTACGAGCATGATTGCGTCTGGATTAGCAGTCTTGATCTCGCCAACTTCAGCATCGAAAGTAGTTGCCTTAGGGTCATAGATCTTCTTGCCAACTACGTTGACGCCAGCAGCCTTGAGGTTTGCTTCGATCGAATCTGCAAGACCCGTTCCGTAAGCATCGTCCAACGCCATGATGTACACCGTTGCTGCGCCGTCACCTGCGATGAGGTTTGCAAGCACTGCACCCTGAAGCTTGTCAGCTGGTGCTGTACGGAAGTACAGACCATTGTCAGCGTAGGTTGAGAGCTTGTCCGACGTGTTTGCAGGGCTGAACTGAATTACTCCAGCTGCTGTGATCTTGTCGATTACGGTCAATGACACTGAAGACGAAGCCGCACCGATAATTGCGTCAACATTTTCTCCGAGGAGACGGTCAACGGTGGTGCTTGCTGTATCAGTGCTGGTGTCACCCGAGTCACCCTGAACGTATTCAACTGGCTTGCCAAGAACGCCGCCAGCCGCATTGATGAGGCTGATTGCATACTCAACACCAGCAAATTCTGGTGGTCCGAGGAATGCGAGTGAACCGGTTTCTGGCAAGAGTGAACCGATCTTCAATACGCCGTCACCCTTACGCTCAACAGTTACTGCAGTAGCAGGAACGATGTCCGACTCTGGAGCGTCTGCAAGAACGTACGAAGCATCTTCGTACTTGAAGCGGTTGTCTGCACCAAAGGTAAGAACGCCGTACGAAGCATTAACTGGCTCGCCGTTTCCGTTCATGTCCTGAGGACCAGATACACCTTCGTAGTTGACGTCTCCGCCAGCTTTGATGATTGCTACACATGCTGCGAAATCGCTGCATTTTTCTCCGCCTGCTGAAACTGCTTGGATCTGACTAGCAAGTGCACTGCCGTCAGTCTTGGCTGCTTCTGCTGCAAGTGCTGTGAGCATTACTGAGTCAAACGCTTCTGCAGCGTATGAGAAGTCCTCAAGCTTTTTATTGCCGGCGCCAGTCCAGAACGCATTGAGGCCATCTTTGAACTCAGTTGAAAGGTTGACGAGTGGCATGGTGCCCTTCATTCCTTCCAACTCGCCACCTGAAGCGGCTGTTGATCCGCCATCGCTACTTCCGCCGCAAGCCGCAGCAACAAGGCTGAGACCGACAACGAGAGCACCGAAGCGGCGCTTTGTTGTTTTCTTCATGTATTTTTTCTCCCCCTAGGAGTCGGGTGACGGGTGCCACCCTGGGTTTGGACTATTTAGCCTAGAGGAATGACGCCTTGCTCAGGCGGTCAACAATGGCATGACCAAGCCCAGATTTTGGCGGAATTACTGCGATGATCGTGCCGAGGCCATCCTTGTCGGCTTGCCGCATTTGGGTGTAGAGCGTGGCGGCGTAGAGCGGAAAATTGTCCCAATGATCAAGGATTCGAGAGTTCGGGGTGGCCTCGTGCATCGCTCTGGCTTCGGCGACGTTTTGGGCGAGTACCACGGAGCAATTTGGCGCATAATGCGACGCAAGCATTCCGGAGGCACGCGATTCACCCGATGGCATGGCCAATTCTCGGTCCATGATCAATTCGAGATCTTCCACAGGCAAACCACCAGGTCGAAGCAACTGAGGTTGGGAAGTGGTGAAGTCGACAATGGTTGATTCAACACCAATGGTGCAACCTCCGTCGTCGATAACTAGATCGACACGATCACCAAGATCGTCCAGCACATGTTGCGCTGTTGATGGGCTGACGTGACCAAATACGTTTGCCGAAGGGGCAGCTACTGAGTGTCCGCACAAATCAATAATGTTTCTGGCGCACTCGTTTGCAGGAACGCGAATGGCAACGGTGTCGCGACCGCCTGTGACGAGTGTGGAAACTTCAGCAGATTTGTGCAGCAATAACGTAAGCGGACCTGGCCAACATTGTTCAGCAAGTGATATCGCCTCTGGTGGAACATTGACGGCATAACGATGTATTTCAGAGCTGTGCGAAATATGAAGAATGAGAGGATGGTCGGCCGGGCGCCCCTTGGCGTGAAAAATCTTGTTGACTGCGCTGTCAAGGTCTGCACGCGCCGCAAGCCCATAGACGGTTTCCGTCGGTAAACCCACCAGACCGCCTGCATTCAACACTTCGACTGCACGACGGACAACATCCGGGTTACGGCTAGAAACGATTGAACTCATGTGATTATGAGGCTACAAATTCGGAGTAGCCTAAAGCGGTCGTAAAGCAGGGTTTAGCAAGTAAGCCCAATCGCGTACAAGGGGAAACCTCATGAAGTTTTTGAACGGAACGCCAAACTACGACCTTACCTATAACGACGTATTTATGGTCCCAAGCCTGTCAGACGTTCAATCGAGGCAGGGCGTCGATCTGCGAACTACCGACAACCTAGGTACCACCATTCCGGTAGTCGTTTCCAACATGACTGCCATTGCTGGAAGACGCATGGCCGAAACCGTGGCGCGTCGCGGAGGACTTGTTGTCCTGCCTCAAGACATTCCACTGGATGTTGTGGAAAATGTCGTTCGATTTGTCAAGTCGCGACACACCATTTATGAAACACCCATCACCATGCCTGCTGATGGAACGGTTGGCGAAGCACTCAGCCTGATTTATAAGCGTGCGCACGGAGCAGTAGTTGTGGTCGATGGCGATGGACGGCCATCGGGAATTTTTACCGAACATGATTCGGTTGGTTTTGACCGCTTTGCCCAGTTGCAAAACGTCATGAGCAGAGAAATCATCTCCTTAAATTCGGCCATGAGTGCTGAGGCAATGTTCGACGAAATGACTGAACGTCGAATTTCGTTTGCACCAGTAGTAGATAACGATGGAAAATTGGTTGGTTGCATTACACGCAAGGGAGCACTTCGCAGCACTATTTACAAGCCTGCACTTGATAAAAATGGCCAGCTGATGATTGGTGTTGCAGTGGGTATTAATGCCGATCCAGGAACACGTGCAAAAGCGTTAGCTCAAATGGGTGTGGACGTTTTGGTAGTGGATACTGCGCACGGACATCAAACGCGAATGTTGAATGCAATCGAACAAGTTCGTTCCAACGTTTCATCACTACCTGTAGTTGCTGGAAATGTCGTCACCGCTTCAGGAACCCGCGATCTCATAAACGCCGGTGCGGACATCATCAAGGTTGGTGTCGGGCCAGGTGCAATGTGTACCACTCGAATGATGACAGGAGTTGGTCGGCCTCAATTCTCTGCAGTTCTCGAATGTTCAGAACAAGCTGCACAACTTGGCAAACATGTTTGGGCCGATGGTGGCGTAAGGCATCCGCGAGATGTTGCATTGGGCCTCGCGGCAGGCGCAGCGAACATTATGTTTGGGTCGTGGTTAGCAGGTACCTATGAATCGGCTGCAGACACACTTCGCGACACCAATGGTCGTTTGTATAAGGAAAGTTTCGGAATGGCATCAAATCGCGCGGTTCGAAACCGTACGCGAGATGAATCGGCAGTGGAGCGTGCCCGCAAGGAACTGTTTGAAGAAGGTATCTCGACATCGCGGATGTATCTTGACCCAGAGCGACCAAGCGTCGAAGACATACTTGATCAAATAGTTGCTGGAGTTCGTTCTTCGTGCACGTATGCGGGTGCCAACAACACCGTCGAATTCCGTAAAAACGCCATTATTGGAATCCAAAGTGCTTCCGGATACGAAGAAGGACGACCAAGGGATACAAGTTGGTAGTTGGCGCACACCGTCGCGTCATCGCAATTGATGGACCTGCAGGCGCAGGAAAGTCAACCATCGCTAAAGCACTTTCTGCTCGTCTTCAGATGAAGTACCTAGATACCGGTGCCATGTACCGAGCCATTACTTTCGAGGCAATGTTGCGCGATCTTGACCTTAATGATCAGGCACTCATCACCAATTTGGCACAAGAGTGTGATCTTCATGTTGGTCTTGATCGAGTCATTATCAATGGTCATGATGCAACTACAGCAATACGGGGACCAGAAGTTACGGGCAACGTCAGCAAGGTTGCTGCAAACTCTGGAGTCCGAACGGAAATGCGAATTCGTCAGCAGGAGTGGGCGAGTACTTATGGCGGAGGAGTTATTGAAGGTCGCGACATCGCAACTGTTGTGTTTCCCGATGCGGTGTTAAAGGTGTTTCTCACTGCCTCGCCAGAAGTACGAGCACAACGTCGAGTGGCTCAAGATGGCGGAGATGTGGCTCAAATTGCAGCGGCCATTGCTGAACGCGACATGCTCGACAGCACACGAGCTGACAGCCCCTTGGCTTCATCCAGTGATTCAGTTGTAGTCGATACCAGTGATCGAGCAATTGACGACGTTGTTGATGAAATTGAACGTCTTTTCCTGGAGAGGACCACGTAATGGCAGTTGTAGATTCGCGGATTGTTGGGCAATCACGTTCAACAAAAATTTTCTATGCATGCGTGCGTGCTGTAGTTGTTGGGATTTGTCGCTCGTATCTTCGGTTACGTGTTAGCGGTGTAGAGAATGTTCCTTCGAGTGGTGCTTTTGTGTTTGCGCCTACCCACAGGTCAACGATCGACATTCCGGTTGCCTCTGCTGCAACTCGACGACGCATGCGATTCATGGGTAAAGACACCATTTGGAAATACAAGCCCATCGGCAAAATCATGACTGGACTTGGCGCGTTTCCCGTGACACGCGGGTCCGCAGACCTTGAAGCACTGAAGCGTTGTATCGCTGTGTTACAGAGTGGCGAACCTCTGGTGATGTTTCCCGAAGGTACGCGACACTACGGTCCGGAAGTTCAACCGTTGTTCGACGGCGCAGCCTACGTGGCATTGAAAACAGGAGTACCAATTGTCCCCGCCGGTATAGCCGGCACTGAAGACGTAATGAGCTCGGGATCAAAGGCCATTCGATTCAAGAAGTGCAGAATGGTGATTGGAAAACCCATTGCCGCAGAAGTTCCCGGTGGCGGCAGGGCATCACGTGAACAGATTGCAGAGTTAACCATCAAACTTCGACATGAACTTCAACTGTTGTTAGATGAGGCCAATCGTCTCATCAATTCATGAATACTTTTTAATTGCGCGAAAAATAAGCGCTGAGCAGAGCGACAAGATCTTCAGGATCTTTCGTTCCGCACATTTCGCGAATGGAATGCATTGAGAGCTGCGGAACTCCGATATCGACGGTCTCAATACCCAAGCGAGTTGCTGTAATTGGACCGATCGTCGATCCACACGCGATGTTGTTACGCGAAGAAAATTTTTGTAGGTGAACACCAGCAGTAGATGCTGCGCGAACAATCGGTACAAGTGAGCTCGGCGAAGTTGCATAACGCTGATTGACGTTGGTTTTTACGACGACACCATCATTGACAAGCGGAGCATTATTTAATTCGTGTCGATCTGAGTAGTTCGGATGTACAGCGTGTGCATTGTCCGCCGAAACGCAATGACTCTTTTGTAATGCTTCAAGATATTCGGTTCGTGTGCACCCCGAAGCGGTCGCAAGGCGCTCGAGAACATATTCGAGCAAAGGTCCACCGGCTCCTGTGCTGCTTTGCGATCCAACTTCTTCATGGTCGAAAAGTGCAACCATCATTGGTCGTTCACTAGGTGTACTGATTAACGATGAAAGTGCCGCCCAGCACGATATTTGATTATCAATGCGTGACGATGCGATGAAATCATTATTAAGTCCGAAAATCTGCGCGTTTTGCGTATCAACCAGTTGAGCTGACCAAGAAGCGACTTGAGATTCGGAAACCGAGTTCTGTTGGGCGATCCACGCAGCAAACGAAGTAGTTGGTTTTCCAATTGCCCATACCGGCGTGAGGTGTTGATGCTTATTGAGAATGAGACCTTTATCGTTCACTTCACGATCGAGATGGATGGCAAGTTGCGGAATTCGCGCCACGGGATTTGGTGTCGCAAACAGGGAAGTGGTGCCATCACGAAGTACCACATGACCAGCGATCGCTAAATCACGATCGAGCCACGAGTTAAGCAACGGACCTCCGTAGACCTCCACTTGCAATTGCTGCCATTTGAGAGATTGAGAATCAGGATTCGGCTTGATATGCAAACCAGGCGAATCGGTATGAGCGCCAACGATTCGAATTCCATTAGCAGATAAGGAAGCCAAGTTCTTCCAGGCAATAATGGTTCCGCCACTCACTACGAAGCCATGTTCAAGATCGTGTTGAGTGAAAGAGCTGTCGAGTGGAACTCGGTTGAATCTATTCTCCACCAAAATCGATGAAGCACTATTGGTCACATGATGGGCGGTTGGACACGCATCAATGTGCTCAAGAAAACTACTGATCATGGCTGTTGAGAAATTCCAGAAAGTGAAACTTGCTGTCCAAAAAAAGTACAAGAGGTTTCAAACGGAGTTCCAGCTTGAGCTTGTTTATTTGCGGTGGCTACACAAGCATTAACAGCGTCTCGTTGAGTAAATGCCAACACCCCGATACCAACACAGACGATCAGTAACAGCAGTTTCGAGACAATGGATTTTGCAAATTTCAGTACAAGCAGCAATCCAACGAATGATCCACCCATTGCCATCAGTGAATAATTCTTCACACTGTCTGCATTAAAGGAAATTGCAATCATCGATATATTCTGCCAGCAAAACCTGATCGCCAACCGCTTCTCGTATACGGTTGAACCATGAGCTCATCGGTAAATGTTTCAGGAACTGGTCCGCCAAACGTGGTCCTTCCCGCAGTAGATAACGCTATGCAAGCAGAACTCGATGCGGCTCTTGCCTCACCCGAGCGCGACCGGCGAGATGCCGTGGCTCGTGTGGTCGCACATCATCCGCGATATCTGGCGGCATGGGCTGCACTAGGCGATGTTGCGCGGGACTCTATTGAGAGCTACATGGCATATCGAGTTGGCTACCACCGAGGCCTCGATGCGTTGCGGGCAAATGGGTGGAAAGGCAGTGGATATGTGCGTTGGTCGGCGCCGAGCAATCATGGGTTTCTGAATTGTCTTGATGGTCTAGCTCGCACAGCTTCGGTTATTGGCGAAGCCGATGAGGCAACTCGGTGCGCACAGTTTTTGCTGCAATGTGATCCAAATGGCAGACCTTAAGTAGCGCGATGCAACCTACAGTTTCTGGTTTCGTTCTTTCGGGGGGCAACAGTTCGCGCTTTGGTTCCAACAAGATGTTTCACCGTATCAACGGGACCTGTATGGGGATTGTGGTCTTCAACAATATGAAGAACGCGGTTGATGGCGATGTTTGTTTTCTTGGTCCTGTGATCGATCACCAAGATTTTTCTCCATTCTCTCAGTTTTCCGGCAAGCGAGAAGGACAAGGTCCACTTGGCGCATTGTGCGATGCCTTGGAATCTGCAATAACTGATGTTGTCGTTTTCGCGCCTTGCGATACTCCAGGCTTCCTGCATACACATTTTCAACAGTTGATTGCGGCATCAACTCGGTTTGACGTTGTAGTTGCGAGCGACGATGCGCCTCCACATTTACGACATTTGCTGCTGAGTTGCTGGAATGTGGAAGCAACTCGTCAACACATGGCGAAGGCGTTCGCTTCTGGCGAGCGTGCTATTCATCGTGCAATTTCAGGTCTCAATGTTGGCGATCAGCGCTACGAAGATGCTGTGCTGATGAACATAAATACACCAGCAGACGAGCAATAGGATAAGCACAATGATTGGTGAAATTTCAGTTTCCGAATTAGCGCCCCTGCTTGCAAATGGTGCATTGCTCATTGATGTGCGCGAAGCCGATGAATACGCAGCAGGTCATGTGCCGACAGCCATTTCAATTCCGCTATCAACCGTTCACGATCGTGTCGATGAATTTCGCCATGACGGAACCGTGTACGTCATATGCCAAGTGGGCGGACGAAGCATGCGCGCCTGCCAATATCTCGCCGATTTTGATATTGATAATCTTGTGAACATCGCCGGCGGCACTTCGGGTTGGCTCGCATTAGGCAACGCTGTTGAAACTGCTGAATAGCTCGTCCATTACATGATGTGGATCGACGATGATGCAGCGCTCAATGCGCTCATTGATCAAGCGGTGTCGTCAGAGCGCTATGCGCTTGATACTGAATTCCATCGCGAAAAGACGTATTACCCAAAACTTGCCCTTCTACAGATTCGAATTGGCGAGACCACCGCACTGGTAGATCCACTTGCAATTGATACCACATTGCTCGTCCGGTTGTTCGCTGCCGACTCTCTGTGCATCATTCATGCAGCACAACAAGATCTTGAAGTTCTCCAACACGCATCTGGGGCAGTTCCAAAGCGAATTTTTGATACCCAACTTTCGTCCGGATTTATTGGAATGTCAACTCCATCACTTGCATCACTCGTTCAGAATGAGCTGAAGATTTCGTTGCCTAAAGGGGACCGACTCACGGACTGGTTGCGCAGGCCGCTCACTGCTGATCAACAAAAATATGCAGCGAGTGATGTTGATTACTTGTTTGTTCTTCATGACAGCATCATGACGCGGCTTACCGAATTGGGTCGAGCATCGTGGGCGGCTGAAGCCTGCGAGGAATTGCGCACCCGGCCCAATGGTCCACAAGATCCTGCAGATGCGTGGTTGAGGATCAAAGAAGTGCGTACGTTGAAACCTGCTTCGCGCGGGGTTGCACAATCGGTAGCCGAATGGCGTGAACGCAAAGCAATGCAATATGACATGCCGCCGCGTCGAGTGCTCTCCGATATCGCGCTCCTAGGGGTTGCTCATGCGATGCCACACACTGTTGGCGATCTATTGTCCATACGCGGCCTTGAAAGTCGCCAAATCGGTGGTCAGGTAGGTCAAGAAATTGTCGATGCCGTTGCCGCTGGCCGGGACAAAGAAGTAAAGCTTCCACACACCGAGCATGACGATGTAGACAAGGAGTTTCGACCAGCAATGAGTTTGATCGCAGCGTGGATCGGCGAACTCGCTCGCGAGCATCATGTAGATGCAACATTGCTCGGTACCAGGCAAGACATTATGGACTTATTGCGCAAATCGAAAGCTTCTCGGTTATCCACAGGCTGGCGCGCAGAGATCGTCGGTCGAGACATCGACAGGATCCTTTCAGGCGAAGCAGGACTGACCTTTGATGGGCGAGGACGACTGCGGCTTTTACCAACAACCTTGCAATAATGCCCAATTTGAGCCATTTCAACGGCTAGAGTAATCCGCGATGTTTATTCAATAGGCGGCTACCGAAGCGGTAGTCGTCCGAGCACAGTTCGGAGCCCCTACCGTGAAGAAGGGTCGTCATCGTCGCTTTGAAGAAGCGCGCAGATTGAAGCAATCAGGGCCTACGGCCGAGGATTTGGGTTTTGGTGGTCGTTCGCGTTCGCCGCAGACCGAAGAGGACGAGTATGCAGCCATAGCGGAACGCTATGGAGTGCGATTCGATGAAGACGACGAAGAAAGCGAAGAGGAAGAGATCTAGATCAGCCAATACCGGCTTTTTCACATCACCCCCCAACAAATGACACAACAATCAAATAAATTGCGCAATATCGCTCTAGTGGCGCACGTAGACCATGGCAAAACCACCCTTGTAGATGCTCTTTTGCGCAGCACGGGAACGTTTGCCGCACACTCCGCAGTTGTCGATCGCGTTATGGACAATGACGATCAGGAACGCGAGCGTGGAATTACCATTTTGGCCAAGGCTGCTCAAATTGAGTGGAAGGGCACCAAGATCAATTTGGTAGACACGCCCGGTCACGCCGATTTCGGTGGTGAAGTAGAGCGAGCTCTTGCATTGGTCGACGGAATTCTGTTGTTGGTTGACGCTGCAGAAGGCCCGTTGCCACAAACGCGTTACGTGTTGTCAAAGGCGCTGCAACTTGACCTTCCTGTAATTCTGGTAATCAACAAGGTTGACCGCCAAGATGAGCGCAAGGAAGAAGTGCTCCAAGAAGTAGAGCAGTTGTTCCTCGATCTCGCGCATGCTGATCACCATCTTTCATTCCCTGTGTATTCCGCTGTTGCACGTGAGAGTCGCGCAATGAAGGGTTTGGGAATGCCACCGATGGACACCGATTTGAGCCCTTTGCTCGATGCGATTGTTGAGCACATACCAGCGCCTACCAATGACCCAACTGCACCGTTGCAAGCAATGGTGACCAACTTGGATGCATCGGACTACTTGGGTCGTCTCGCAATTGGTCGCGTTATCTCTGGAGTTCTTAGCAAAGGTGAAAACGTTGCAGTGTGCCAAAAGCCAACTGACTCGAATCCTGCGCCAGTTTTGAAGCGCAAGCTCAGCAGTCTGTTTGAATTTTCGGGCATTGAACGTGCAGATGCAACCGAGATTGTCGCGGGCGACTTATTCATTCTTTCTGGTATCGAAGAAGTCGAGGTAGGCGACACCATCGCTTCGGTTGATAACCCTGTTGCACTTCCTCGTCTTGAAGTTGACGAACCGGTGCTTCGCATGAGTTTTGGAGTGAATACATCGCCATACGCAGGCCGCGACGGCAAATACCTCACCAGCCGCCACCTTCGCGACCGTTTGAACAAGGAAATTCTCGGAAACGTCAGTATAAAAATTTCAAATACCGAAGTTGCCGAAGTGATGGAAGTTGCTGGACGTGGAGAATTGCAACTTGCAGTGCTCATCGAAAACATGCGACGTGAGGGTTTCGAATTGCAAGTGAGTCGTCCTGAAGTCATTACCAAGGAAATAGACGGCAAGCGCCAAGAACCGCTCGAATCGGGCACCTGTGACGTTCCAGACGAATACGTTGGCGCAATCACACAGGCTTTGGCACCACGAAAGGGTCGCATTACCGACCTTCGTCCCGGAGACCCAGGTCGCACCATCGTTAGCTTCGAAGCACCATCGCGCGGCCTCATCGGATTCCGCTCGCTGTTACTTACTGTTACCCGTGGAACTGCGCTGTTGCACCAGAGTCTCGCGGGCTGGATGCCATGGTGTGGTGAGCTTCCTCACCGCTTGGGTGGCGCCATGATCGCTGACCGCATGGGAACTACCACTGCATATGCACTGGATAACTTGCAACTTCGCGGAACGCTCTTTGTTTCACCTGGTGATGACACCTACGAGGGCATGGTCGTCGGAGAAAATGCTCGAGAAGACGAAATGGTCGTTAACGCGGTGCGTGCAAAAGAAAAGACCAACATTCGTACGCACAGTCACGACGATGGTCCGAAACTTGCAACTCCGGTAACACATACGCTGGAAACCGCAATTGAGTGGATCGGCGATGACGAACTTGTGGAAGTAACTCCACGATTCATTCGCATTCGCAAGCGTTATCTCACGCTTGAGGAACGCCGAAAGTACACGAAAAAATCGGGTAACTAACTCTTCGCTTTTTTCATCTTCGGGTGCGCAACTGCAACCGAGTTATCGCGAGACAGAGTTTCCACGATCATTTTGTAGATGGCCGGACCAACCAACTCTGTCAGCTCATCTTTGAGGTATTGGTAAACAGGATTTTTGCCTACAAAGGCCTTTGAATCGTCTGTGCACCACCAATGGAAGTCGTGGCCACCCTCACCCCAGTCGCGGCGTTTCCATTCACGTACAAAGGACACCACGTGTCCATCGTCTTCGGTGAACTCTTCTAAACGAAGCGGAACTTGCCAGCACACGTCTGGCTTCCAATCCATTGGTCGCTCACCAGCTTCAAGAGCGGCGATGTGGAAGGCACAACCGAGACCACCTTCGAAGGTTGCATCATTGTGGAAGATGCATACACCGTTTACTTTGCGCGTGACATCGGCGCCATCGCGTTCCTTACCCAACCATTTGCCATTCTTGCCACGTTCCATGTTTTGCCAATGTTCAGGCTTCAGACGTGCAACTGACTTCTTCACCGAGGCAAGATCCTTCTTATCGATGAAGTGAGCACCATAGCTGCAACAACCATGTTGCAATTTGGTCGCATCGTCATCAAGCACGCCCTTGCAGCCGGAGCCGTAAATGCATGTCCAGTTGGACTTGAGATATGTGGCGTCAATCATCCAGGTCTGATCCGAATTCGGATCCGAGAAGCTGACATATTCATGGAGGTCTTTAGGCTTTGGCACGAGCGATAACGATAGACGAAGTACAGTTTCCATGTGGCATCTGTGGAAGAAATTGTGAGCAACTTACAAAGCGTCTCCGAAGACCTCGCCGACAAGGCACTTGATGCCCTCAAAGAAGCCCACCGAGCAGGTGAGGCTAAGAGGCCCGAGTTGGAGCGTCAACTTACACAGGCCCGCAGGGCAATCGAGAAAGCAATTGGCGTTCTTAGCCGGCTTGATTAATTCGGTTGATTACGTCGCGTAGACCACCCAGATCGTTGCGAACAAACTCAAATTTCACTCGTGCTTTATCAAGATTGTCACCTGACTGAACTTCCTGCGGGGTGGGCTCGCAGAATTCAAATTTGCCTTGTTTGCACAGGTGTCCAAATTCCTTATTGAGAGCATCTATGTCAAATCCACTGATCTGGCGATTCATGCGAATGATCAGGGATTTACCGACAAATCGAACCGAGTGGAACACCTTGTAGAAGTCGATGATCTCTTGCACCGCATCGGTTGTCGATTCGCATACTCGATACAGCGACAAGTCTGATGCTGAAATAAGACCGCGCGGAAGAAGTTCTGCGCGAATGAATTCATCCATGGTTCGCCAAAAATGATCACCTGGCAAATCGAGAAGCACGGTTGGCGCGACAGCACCTCGGCCTGTTTGCATCAACGTCAATAGTTCGAAAGTTTCATCTAGAGTGCCAAATCCTCCTGGCATGCAGATAAAAGCCTGTGAATCTTTCATGAGCATCAATTTGCGAGTGAAGAAATACCTCATCTCTACGAATTTTCCATCACCAGCGATGATCGGGTTCGCGCTTGCTTCAAATGGAAGTCGAATTGATACGCCAATTGACTGATCGCGACCTGCGCCGACCATTCCAGCTTCCATGATTCCGGGTCCAGCACCCGTAACCACCATCCAACCCTGTGAGGCCAGTTCGGCTGCAACATTCTGCGTATGTAAGTACAGGGGGTCATCCTTTTTCGTGCGTGCTGAGCCAAAGATGGTCACCTTTTTTCGATCTGCGTATGGATCGAACATGGCGAACGCTTCGCGCATTTCCTTTAAAGCAGATGATGCAATTTTCAAATCCAACGTTGACGTGTTATCCGTACCGAGCCCCAGTGCTGTGGTGATCATGTGCGTCACATAGTCAGAATCGTGCTTACCGCCATACTCCTGAACTAATTCTGAAACTGCTTGCTCGAGCGATGCCGCTACCACTGAAGATCATTTCCTTTTGGCATGAAGAACCGCGAGCAGATCGTTGAAACTTTGCTGGAACGACATAACACCCTCTGATTCCAGTTGATCTGCAATCGCGGTCATGTCAATGCCCACATGATGCAATGTGGCCAACACATGGTGGGCACCTTCAACATCGCGTGTAATCGTTTCGGCAATAGCTCCATGGTCGCTGAACGCGTCCATGGTTGCATCGGGAAGCGTGTTTACCGAATGCGCGCCAATCAGCTCGTCTACGTACATCGTGTCTGGATACGCAGGGTTCTTCGTGCTGGTTGATGCCCAGAGGGGTCGTTGCACCTGGGCGCCAATTTTTGCCAGTGAACGCCACGTGACTCCACTGAACGTTCGTTCAAACATTTGATATGCGACCTTTGCCTGCGCAATTGCCGCTTTTCCGCGCAGGCTTAGAGCCTCATCGCTGCCTATTCCTTCGAGTCGTTTATCAATTTCAGAGTCAACGCGCGAAATGAAAAAGCTTGCTACCGATGCAACATCTTGCGCTTTTGCTGGATTGCTTTTCGCCAACTTCTGCATTCCGCGAATGTAAGCATCCATCACTTGTTGATATCGATCAAGTCCGAAAATAAGGGTGACGTTGACATTGATCCCACGACTAATGATTTCCTCAATTGCTGGAATACACGCTTGTGTCGCAGGCACCTTGATCATCACATTGGGTCGCGCGATTCGATCGTGAAGATCTTGTGCAGCCGCGACCGTTCCGGACATGTCGTGGGCGAGTGCAGGCGATACTTCAACGCTGACAAATCCATCAAGACCCGACGAGGAAATATAGAGAGGCGCGAATATATCCAGAGCGCCAACGATGTCGGAGACAACTAGATCCCAATAGGTTTCTTCTATTGTGAGTCCACGTGATATTGCGCGCTCGAACTGCTCGTCGTATAACGCCGAACCCTGAATTGCTTTTTGAAAAATAGTCGGATTTGACGTCAAACCGCGAATTCCAGAAGCAAGTACTCGAGCGAAATCTCCATTAACGATGTATTCGCGCTTCAAATTGTCGAGCCATGGGCTTTGTCCTGCAATATTGAACAACTCCGACAGACGATTGGCAGTCATTGGGTTACTTTGACCTTGCTACTAATTCATGTGCGCGATCTGCAACATTCTCTGGCGAGATCCCCAATTTGCTCATCACCGTTGAACCAGGAGCGCTCGCACCGAAGCGATCAATGCCCACACTTACATGCGCAAATTGCGACCAACCAAATGTCACGCCAGCTTCAACCGACAACACCGGAACGTTGGCAGGGAAAACTGTTTCGCGATATTTCGCTGATTGTGCTGCGAAGCGATCAAACGAAGGCATCGACACAACGTTGGCCTCAACTCCTTGCGCATGCAACAGCTTTGCCGCCGCAACACAAACCGCAACTTCACTACCAGTGCCAACCAACACCACTTGAGGATGGTCGGTATTTACAACAGTTTCTGCGCCGTATCGAACAGCATCACCGTCTGTCGTAATTGGCAACGATTGACGACTCAGCACAAGTGCAGTTGGGCCGTCATAGGTAAGTGCGCATTCCCATGCAACCTTGGTTTCATTCGAGTCAGCAGGTCGAATGACCTGCAGCCCTGGAATCACGCGAAGGCTCGCAAGATGCTCAATTGGTTGGTGAGTAGGACCATCTTCACCAACGCCTACCGAGTCATGCGTGAATACGAAAATCACTCGTGCCTTACTCAGTGCAGCAAGCCGAATGGCTGGACGCATGTAGTCAGCAAAAACGAAGAATGTTCCGCCAACTGGAATAACTCCGCCGTGCAAAGCCATGCCAACCATTGCAGCGCCCATGGCATGCTCGCGGATTCCGAAGTACACCTGCTGACCAGTTGGGAGTTGTTTTGATTGTGCACCAACCGATTTCACTTTGACTCCGGTGTTACCAGTGAGGTCTGCTGAACCAATGAGTAGTCCAGGAATCGCAGAAGCGCTGGATTCGATGCACTGCTGAATTGCTTGGCGCGTAGCCAAATTTGAATCTGGGGCAAACGCTGGCATCAACGCAGCTATTTCATCACCATTCGGATCTGACCAACACTGGTCGAATCCATGTTTTCCTTCAGCATGTGCAACTGCCGTGTCGTAGGCACTGAGCAACTCGGAACCTCGGCTTGCAGCATGTGAACGTACCTTGGCAACAACATCACTCGGCGCCCAAAACGCTTCGTCCGGGATACCCATGATGGCCTTTGTCTTGGCAACATGCTCCGCGTTAAACGGGTTCCCATGAGCTTCGTGTACATCGGTGAAATCGGGAGATGGAAAACCTATATGTGTTTTGAGAATGCACAACGTTGGTTGTCCAGTGTGATTGCGTGCCGCATTCAACATCGCTTCTAAGGCGTCAAGATCTTCGCCAATTTCTCCACCTTGAATCACATTCCATCCATAACTTGCGAATCGCTTCGCTACGTCGTCTGAACAGGTGAGCGAGGTGCTGCCGTCGATAGTGATGCCATTGTCGTCAAAAACGCAGACCAAACGATCTAGTCCAAGATGGCCCGCTAATGATGCAGCTTCATGACTAATTCCTTCCATGAAACATCCATCGCCAGCCAGCACGAACGTATGGTGATCCATGAGATCTCGGCCGAACCGTTCACGGAGATTACGTTCGGCAATTGCCATTCCGACCGCGTTGGCGAAACCTTGACCAAGTGGACCAGTTGTTACCTCAACGCCATTCGTGTGCCCAACCTCTGGATGTCCAGGAGTCTGAGATTCCCACTGACGAAACGCCTTGATGTCTTCCATCTCGAGGCCGTATCCGTTCAAGAACAGCATCGCGTATTGCAAAATAGATGCGTGACCGTTCGACAGAATAAAACGATCGCGATTTCTCCAAGCTGAATTTTGTGGTGCATGCCGAAGTACTCGGCTGTACAAAACATGCGCAAGTGGGGCAAGCGCCATGGCCGTTCCTTGGTGACCGCTCTTGGCATATAGCGGGGCATCCATCGCCAATCCGCGAATAAGGGAGATCGCCTGAACGTCGGTTTCTGGAGACAATTTTGCAGAAGAAGTCACGGCGCGACTGTAGTTCCGATTACGCAACCGGAGGAAGCAATGTGAGTGGAACAAATGACCATTTGCCATGGTCAACACGGCAGTGGGCAAATATCTGCCCAAGTTCATGCAACTCAATTTCCCCACGCACCAGTCGGTAGGTGAATTTGCCCGGTTCAACAGTGAAGGGACTCACGTTCCGCGCCAATTGCTCGGAATCTTCTTCGATGCCTTTTCGGAAGACCACTTCAAAAACACCGTTTCCAGCGTGTCCTATTGGACAAAAAATCAATGCCATCAAATGGGGATTGATGGTCACAGGTGGAAGCGAAGGCGCTGCCATGGAGAAATATATTCCTGTGATGTCGATACGAGACGACGGCCCTGGCGCTTGACGCATTTCGAAGGAATCAATAAACACTGTTGACACGATGTGCACGCAGCAAGGGTAGTGCCAACTCATTGGTCAACTAATGTTTGTGTTAATGACAAACCGAACAACTCTCTCCGAAGCGGCTTCTAAACAGCTTCTTGTGCCTTTTGGAGTGCCGTTTGCCCAGGAGCGGGAGTGTTCCACATCTCAGCAGGTGATCGAGGCGGCACATCACATCGGTTATCCAGTGGTGATCAAGCTGTCGGGAAATCACATTGCTCACAAAACTGAACGAGGTCTTGTTCGACTCAATGTCAGCGATGCGGTGAAAGCCGAAGAGGCATGTTCCGACCTTTTGGCATTAGTCACAACTGCCGATGGTGAGGTGTCATTCCTGGTCGCTGAAATGGTGAAAGGCGATCGGGAATTGATCGTCGGCATAATTAACGACCCGCAGTTTGGATACATGGTGGCTCTCGGCATTGGAGGAATCTTTGCTGAAGCAATTGATGACGTCGTACTTCGTCCTCTTCCATTGTCAAAGAACGACGCGCTGCAGATGATTGATGAGGTTCACCACCAATCAATCATCGGATCGTTTCGCGGTTCGCAGCCAATCAATAGGGAACAATTAGCAAACGTACTGAGCAGCATGGGTGAAGTGTGCGAAGCACATCCTGAAATCGAATCACTTGACATCAATCCTCTTATTGCTCGCAATGACGGTTCGCTTGTCGCTGTCGACGCTCTCATTGAAATTGGTCGTCAACAACATACTGTTGTTAACAAGTCTGAGAGATCGTTCGTGCCAACACCCGAACATTTCAACGCATTATTCAACCCACGCGCAATTGTTGTTATCGGTGCGTCAAGTCATCCAGGAAAATTCGGTTTTGTATCGTTACACAATGCACTTGTCAACAATTTTGCAGGTGGTGTATTCGCCACCAATCTCCAGTGCGAAAACATTTTGGGAGTTCAAACCGTTTCTGATCTTTCGGAATTGCCTAAGGGCGAAATCGATTTAGCATTCTTTTGCACTCCAGCAAGTTCAAATGAAGCTCTGCTCAAGCAATGTGCCGAACTTGGCATCGCCAGCGCCTTTATCGCTAGTGCTGGATACCGAGAGTCAGGTGATTCTGGTGAGTTGGCGGAAGCATCCCTGTTGAAGTTGGCAAATTCGCTCGGCATGCTCATTGCCGGGCCAAACGGTCAAGGTGTGGTGAGTACGCCCGCTTCGTTGTGTTTGCAGATCGTTGCTCCATACCCACCTTCAGGTGGAATTTCCGTAGCGTCGCAAAGTGGCAATTTTGTGTCAAGTTTCTTGAACTATTCGAAACAGTCTGGTGTCGGCATCGCACGAGCAATTTCTGCCGGAAACGCATCACAAGTGAGTGTTGAGAATTTTCTGAACTATTTCGCTAGCGACGATGAAACCAAGGTCGCGCTTACGTACATCGAAAATGTTGGTAATGGCGAATCACTGCTTCAAGCCATGAAGCAGATTACTGCAGTGAAGCCCCTCGTGATTTTGAAAGGTGGGGCAACAGCTGCAGGATCAAAGGCTGCCCAAAGTCATACCGGTGCCTTGGCAAGCAATGATCGAGTTTTCCTTGGGGCAACTCGATCTGCCGGTGCAATTAAGGTTTCCTCTGTTGAAGAAGCTTTTGATACCGCCGCAACATTTGCAACTCAACCGCTTCCTCGCGGCAAGCGAGTAGCCGTTCTCACCACTGTTGGAGGCTGGGGGGTGGTTACTGCGGATGCAATTTCACGAGATGGCGTGCTCGACCTTGTAGACCTATCCGACGATCTCATGTCGCAACTTTCTGCTTTACTCCCTCCACGATGGAGTCGCAATAATCCGATTGACTGCGCTGGCGGAGAAACCCGCGACACCGTGACTGAGATAATGGACATCGTCGCCGGGCACGAATCGATCGACGCTGTTATCTTCCTTGGAATTGGTATCCAAAGCAATCAAGCGAAAATGATGCGTGGAGGATCGTTTTACCCTGACCACGGTCTTGAACGGATCGTTGCATATCACGAGAAGCAAGATGAACGCTATGCATTTACGGCACGCGAGGTTTCACGCAAGCACAACAAACCAATCCTGATCGCAACCGAACTCGCAGTTACCGACCCACAAAATTCGGGGCCGTCTTCTGTGCGGAATTCGGGAGCATATTGCTATCCAACGGGAGCACGTGCTGCTGCAAGCCTCGCGCATTTATACGAATATGCGCGGTATCGCGGTATCGCACCATGAGCTTCACAAACGATTCGAACAGTATCCAACGAGCACGAAAGAAGGTTCGTGTTGGGTCAGTTCGTGTAGTTGGTTCTCTGCTTGCCTCGGTCACGCTCTTTGGAGCCCTAGGGCTTGGAGTTTCATGGAAGTTTGTTCACGGAATTGCACAAGCCGTAACCCCGATTACCAGTAATGCAGAGATTCAATCACTTTCAGCGCCAATCATTAACGCGAGACGTACTCCTCAAACGCTTTCACACGATGTTCGGTTTAGGTCTCTCCGTTCACAACTGACTTCGCTTAGCAACCGACTTCCAATCGATTCTTGTCTCACCATCGACATCGAGGGGTCGCGCATTGTCAGTCTGAACCCTGATACTCCACTTTTACCGGCAAGCAATATGAAACTGGTAGTCGCAACCGTTGCGTTAGACGTATTGAAGCCCGATTTCGTGTTCAGCACATCATTAGTAGGACGGCTCAATGGCAACTCGATTGATGGCGACGCGTATTTGGTTGGTGGAGGAGACCCGGTTCTCGTTACAGGCAACTATCCAGCAACCGAACCATATCCAACATTTAATTTCACACGATTGGAAAATTTGTTTGATGCGCTAGCCGCGAAGGGTGTTACACAAGTTACTGGTTCTATCGTTGGCGACGAATCGCGTTATGACGCAGAACGTTTCACTCCGTCTCTAGGTCTCGGTATTAAGGGCACCGAAGTTGGTCCTCTTGGAGCGTTGATGATTAACGATGGCGTGGTGACAGGAAATCCGATCAAACTCGATAATCCTGCCTTGGGTGCTGCAACGGAATTTACCAATACGTTGCAAAATAATGGGATTGCGGTTTCTGCATCTCCAAAAGTTGGAACAGCTCCTCAAGATTTACCCGTGATCGCCAAGATCGATTCGCTTCCACTGTCCGACATCGTGGCAGAGATGCTGACCAATAGCGACAACAACACGGCAGAAATTCTGGTGAAGGAACTTGGTTTTGCCACGTCAGGCGTTGGGTCGCGTTCAGCTGGCTTAGAAGTCATCAAAGCAAAACTTGTGGAGTGGGGAATTCCACTCGATGCATTGCAGTTCGTCGATGGATCAGGTCTCGATCGCGGCAATCGATTGACATGCAATACGTTGATCACGTTGCTAGAACGTGATGGAGGATTCGGACCAATCGGCGTCGGGCTCGCCACAGCAGGGCAGACTGGAACTTTGCGCGAAGTACTCGCCGACACCCTGGGTGCAGGGAAGCTTCGAGGGAAAACTGGAACGCTGACTGGCGCTAAGGCGCTCAGTGGTTTCGTTCCATATTCGACAGACCAGGCGTCTTCGTTTTCGCTGATCATTAACGGAGCCAATGCTTCTAATCAAACGACCTATAGACCAATCTGGAACGCCCTTTCCGATGCCCTTGGAGGGTTTTCGGGTAGCCCGTCCGCAAGTGAGATTGCACCGAATTAGTCCACACGCTGGTTGAATGAATGGGTGCTTTCCTTTAATTCTGGGTCTTCGATTTCTGAGTTGATCGACCTGGTTCGCGCGTACGCAAAGCAGGAAACCATTGGCGAACTTCAAGGAACTGGTCGCTGGTTGGCATGGGGGGCTCTTGGCGGTCTATCTATTCTTGTCGGTCTGCTGTTTGTTCTTATCGGTGTACTAAGGCTTTTGCAGTCGACTCTTTTCAACGGATCTAGCGCCATGAGTTGGGTGCCGTACTTTATTGTGTTGACACTCACGGTTGCACTGGTTGTGTTCTCACAGTCGCGCATTCGCAAGCCATTTCTCCACAGCAACAGAAGCAAATAATGGCGCAGTCGGTTCCAAAAATTTCCCGCGCTGATCTTGAACACAAGTTCAAGGCTCTTCAGGACGATATTCAAGGGACTGCAGACCGCAACAAGTCAACCCTTGCTACGTATGCTGCAATCGCAGGAGGAGCAGTGGTGATTCTTGCATACGTATTTGGACGTCGAAGTGGAAGAAAGCGTCGCAGTGTCCTCGAAATCCGACGATAAGCAAGCTGTCGCCAAACCCAGCACATCATCGGTTCGAGAATCCTTGTGGTGGGTGCCTGTCGTCTGGCGAGTGTTGAAATGGGTGCGCAAACGCAATCGCAAAAAACGTGTTACAACCGTTCGCCTTCGTAAGGATGAAGAAGTAATTATCCGCAAGAAAGAGTCACCATTATGAGTATTCGGACATTTCAATTTGGTGAACGAGTGTTGATTATCGACAGCAAAAAGCGTCGCTACCTCGCAACCCTCACTGAAAAGGGCGAGTTCCAGAGTCATTCAGGAGTCATTACTCATGCCCAAATTGTTGGGTTGGAAGAAGGCGCTCTTATTGCCAACTCCAAAGGATCTAGCTACTCAATTTTGCGTCCGACGCTAGAGGATTTTGTTCTTGAAATGCCACGCGGCGCACAGGTGATTTATCCAAAGGATCTCGCACCAATTTGCATGATCGCCGACATTGGCCCGGGTATGCGGGTGTTTGAAACTGGCGTGGGAAGCGGAGCGTTATCCATGACCATGCTTCGTTATGGCGCGCACATCACGGGATACGAATTGCGAGAGGACTTCGCTAATCGGGCACAGTCGAACGTGCGCTCTTTTCTTGGTGCAGATTCTTTGCAACGATACGACGTTCAGATTCGCGATGCCTACGAAGGAATAGACGGCAACGATTTTGATCGGGTAGTACTCGACTTACCAGAGCCATGGAACGTTGTGCCGCACGCAGAAAAGGCGCTTCGTAAAGGCGGATTGCTTGTTGCGTACACGCCGAGCATTACGCAGGCTGTGCAAGTTCGACAAAGTTTTGGCAGCGCGTGGATAGAAGCGCGAACGATGGAAGTTCTCCATCGCACCTGGCATATTGAAGGAATGTCCGTACGACCAGATCACCGAATGGTGGCTCACACCGCGTTCCTCACCGTAGCTCGCTACATCGGCGTAAACGCCGAGTTATCTGAACAGGCGAACGATTAAGGCTCGATGAAAATGCATTCGCCGGGGCATTCCTCGGCGGATTCAATAACAGCGTCCATCAACTTGTCTTCAAAGTTGGCCATACCTTCAGCGCCCTGAGGGTTGCCCTTGGCAGTCGCGAAGATTTTGTCCTTTTCTCGTACATAAGCAAGACCATCGTCGAGCAATGTGAACACATCTGGTGCAATTTCCTCACACAGTCCGTCTCCGGTGCAGAGATCTTGATCAATCCAGACCTTCATGTTATGTACTCCTTCAGCAACTTTTCTTGACGACTAATTCGTCCCTCAGACTACATCGCCTGCATCTCGACATGCGTAT
Organism: Ilumatobacteraceae bacterium; assembly: GCA_023263695.1. Lineage (GTDB taxonomy): Bacteria > Actinomycetota > Acidimicrobiia > Acidimicrobiales > Ilumatobacteraceae > UBA3006. The sequence goes on along the minus strand of JALQUZ010000001.1, from coordinate 15,037 downwards.
TTTGGGCATGTGAATTTGTTCCGAAAGGTCATTTCCATACCTATAAAAGACAGTTGATAGGTTGGAGACCCATGTCCGATGCTGCAGAGTCGTCCCCTAAAGAAGGCTTAAAGGCAATTCGCGAATGGGTGACGGTAGTTGGTATTGCCCTCATTATCGCCTTCTTAGTTCGCGGTTTTGCGTTGCAACAGTTTTATATCAGCGGTCCAAGCATGGAGTCCACCATGTTTCAGAACAACCGTGTGCTCGTCAACAAGATTTCCTATCGTCTGCACAACATTCATCGCGGAGACGTAGTTGTCTTTGACCGAGTCACAACTGATGGCATAGCCGTACAACATGATGATCTCATCAAGCGAGTGATCGGTCTAGCAGGCGACAAAATTTCCATTTCTAAGTGTGTGGTCTCGGTGAATGGAAAAGTTATTGATGAGCCCTACTTGAACGACTACGACCTAGCGCAAACGAATCTCGATGATCGTTGTCGAATACCAGAGATGGCAGTGACAACCGTTGAAAGTGGACATCTTTTTGTAATGGGCGACAATCGACCGCAATCATTTGACAGTCGAATGTTTGGAACCATTGATGAAAAACTCGTAGTTGGCAGAGCATTCGTGATTATTTGGCCACTTGGCTCATTTCACTGGCTGTAAAATTATTTACCCAAGTTCCTCATTGCATCAGATGCCCGATCTGGCCAATCACTGAAGATTCCGTCAAGTCCCATTCGCAAACCAGTAGTCAGCACTTCGGGGTATTGCAGATTCCATCCGAAGCAAAAAATGTTGAAACGATGAAACAATGCAACAAGACCACCATTCCAATCGGGGAATGGCATATTGACAGTTGAGATTCCCAGATCGCGCAACGTAGCAGCATGTCGCTCAGGACCTTTACTCAAGGCCTTGAGCCGAGTGGAGTGAACAAGATTTGCTCCACCTACGCGTCCGATCCATTGTTCTAGGAAAGTTAAATCTGGATGACACAGCCAGGTCTTGGCTGGATTGCCAAGGGTGTTCATCGTGCGCACAACAGCATCCATGCTGTTCACATCTTTGATATCCAAACTCACATGTAGTTGTGAGCCGCAGCGCAAGTACATATCGGCAAGCGAAGGAATCCAATCGGGGAGTTCATCTCTATCGAAGCTGCTGATTGGTTTGTTTCGCAAGCGTCCTTTCACGATGCCATCGTGATCGAGAACCGCAATTCCATCACGAGTGATCCAGGTATCCGATTCGAGTCCAGTTGCACCAAGCCTGATTGCCAGTTCGAACGCTTCAATGGTGTTCTCTTGCAGGTGAGCTCGTGCACCACGGTGGGCAAAGGTGATTTGGCCGTCGATGATGGGCGAAATACGTTCTTGCACGACGCCATGCTACGCATAGCCAGATGGATCAAGGTTTAGACTGTGAGCGTGTTTAATTTCTCTGGAAGTGAGATCTTCTTCCTGATGATCTTGGGTCTCGTTATTTTGGGACCCGAAAAACTCCCTGGTGTAATCCGCAAAGCCGGCAAGCTGTACGGCGAGTTCAAGCGCATCACCAACGACGCGCAGTCAGAATTCAAGGGCGCGTTCGGCGATACGATTGGTGATCTGAAAGAAACCGCTCAAGGGTATAAATCCATGTTCGACGCTGCGAGCCAGCAGGTGAACAGCACACTTTCGGGAGTCGGGTCTTTTGATCACGACACCCCAAATATTCCTTCCGAGATCGAAACATCGGAACCGGAGCCAGAGCCTGAACCAAAGTTCGTCCCATTCGATATCGGCATCCCCGAGTCACAACCGGAAAAAGATCGCTAATGGTGAGTTTGCGCAGAGGGCAAAATTCACCTGGCGATGGAGGCATGACCATTTTCGGTCATTTGGCCGAACTCCGCATGCGTCTTGTTCGATCACTCCTCGCAGTGGCGGTTGGTTCAACCTTTATTTTGGTTTTTTATGATCATTTTTTGAAGTTTCTCACTCAGCCGTATCGAAATATTTGTGCTGCGCGTCCGGACTTCAATTGTGAGGGAACGCTTTTTGCGTTGGGCCCAATTGAAGGACTCACGTCGCGGATGCGAATTGCCGGCTATGGCGGGCTAATCATTGCCTTGCCCGTCATCATGTGGCAGTTATGGAAATTTATCGTTCCTGCCCTGAATAAACAGGAAAAGAAATACTCCATCCCGTTCATTGTTTCTTCAGTGGTGCTCTTTCTCACTGGCGCATGGCTTGCGTATTGGACGCTTGATAAAGCACTCGAATTCCTCATCGCATGGTCTGGTGCAGGTGTTGAACAGACCTACCAAATTTCTAAATACATCAGCTTGGTCGCCATGATGGTGCTTGCATTTGGTGCTGGCTTTCTTGTGCCGGTACTCGTGGTGTTTTTGCAATTAGTTGGTGTGATTACTCCGCAAACGTTGATTAAGCAATGGCGCTATTCAATCATGGGAACATTTGTGATTGCCGCAGCCATCACGCCAAGCGGCGATCCGATTTCCATGTTGGCTCTAGCTATACCGATGACGCTGTTGTTCCTTCTCGCCATCCTCATCGGCTACATAGCGCAGCGACGAAAGAAGAAGCGTTCGCCAGATGGCGAATAGCCATTTGTGATTTCACCTCATCGCCAATCGCTCACAAGCGGTTACTCGTTCGAACTTGACACTTTCCAGATTCAAGCATTTGACTGCATCGACGCTGGAGAAAGTGTTCTCGTAGCCGCACCAACGGGCTCAGGAAAAACCGTTGTTGCTGAATACGCCATTGGGCTGTCTCGGAAACTAGGAAAGCGGGCTTTTTATACCGCCCCAATTAAGGCGCTGTCTAACCAAAAATTCCACGAACTCGTCAAGTTGTACGGCGCAAACGAAGTGGGTCTGCTCACAGGGGACAACAGCATCAACGCCCAAGCGCCGATCGTCGTAATGACCACTGAAGTTCTGCGCAACATGATCTATGCGCGGTCATCGAATGTGGACAACCTTGGAGTAGTGGTTCTCGATGAAGTCCATTTTCTGCAAGATGCGTATCGAGGTCCGGTATGGGAAGAAGTCATTATTCATCTCGACCCAACCGTGCAATTGATTTGCCTCTCGGCAACGGTGAGCAATGCCGATGAACTGTGCGAATGGCTCACCACAGTGCGCGGGCCTACAAAACCAATTGTGGAAAGCAAGCGACCTGTCGAGCTCACGAATCATTACGTTGTTGGCGACAAGACCACGAATCAATTGCGGGTATTCGACACCATCGTTGGCGGAAAGCCCAATGAGCAGGTTTCAAAGATTGAAGCGATGTCAGCGCCAAGATCGAAAAAACAACATCCTTATGGTGCTCGCGGCAGACAAAGTGGTCCGCCGAGTCGATTTTTTACCCCAAATCGTCCCGATGTATTGATGCAACTTCAGGAAGATGATTTGCTTCCAGCGATTTATTTCATCTTCAGCAGAAATCAATGCGACGAGGCCGCCCACTCTTGCTTGAAGCTAGGAATTTCATTTACTACAGCTCAAGAACGAGAAGATATTGCAAGCATTCTGGAAAGCCACGTCGAAGCTTTTACCGATGACGATTTAGCTGCACTGAATTACACACGCTTCTTGCGTCAGTTAGAAGCTGGTATCGGTGTTCACCATGCGGGCCTTGTTCCTAGTTTTAAGGAAGCGGTAGAGGAGTGTTTTGCACAAGGACTCGTGAAAGTCGTTTTTGCTACCGAGACTCTTGCAGTGGGAATCAATATGCCCGCTCGTGCGGTGGTGCTGGACAAGATCACCAAATACAACGGTGAGACCCATCAAATTTTGAAACCTTCCGACTTTTCTCAGCTTACGGGTCGCGCAGGGCGACGAGGGCTTGACACCGTTGGACATGCACTCACGCTGTGGAACCCGTTCGTGACGTTTGAACAGGTTGCCGCCTTGGTTTCGAGCCGCTCATTCGTACTTAATTCTGCCTTTCGCCCGACTTACAACATGGCTGCCAATCTCATTCGCACCACGAGCCGCGTGCAAGCACGACATTTATTGAATCTTTCGTTCGCTCAATTTCAGTCGGGTCGCGAGATTGTAGAAATTCAGGCTCGGATAGCCCGTCGCGGAAAAGAAGAACTCAGACTTCGCGAACAGTCCCATAGCGACTATGGGGATATTGAAAGCTTTCGCAAAGGAAGTGTTAAAACGAAGAATATTCCCGACTTGGAAGCGCAATTTTCTCGGCTTCGCCCCGGCGACGTGGTGCTCATCGGCGAAGCTTCTGCCAGCGATCGGCTTGTGGTCATATCGACCGCCAGCAGAGGTACCGGTGGGAAGCTGTCGCTCCTTTCGATTAACAGAGGTGTTCGCTCCGTTACGTCACGAGATGTAACAGAGACGATCTACACGCTTGGCCATATTGAATTACCAATGCCTTTCCAGCCAACCAATTCGCGATTCCTTAAAGAGGCATCTACACAACTAGCACGATTCCGAATCAACGATCGGGTTCTCGCACGTAGTGGCAAGAAAGATTCGCGAGCACAGCTCGACCATCCGTTTCTACGCGACCCAGACTTCAAGTTCAAGCTCAATGCAGCAGAATCCGCAGACCGTATAGCCAAGGAACTCCACCAGTTAGAAAAACGCGTGTCCAACTCGGCTCAATCCGTGAGCAAGAAGTTTGATGATCTCACTGATCTGTTGGAAGAGTGGGGTTACGTCAGCGACTGGTCACTCACACCAAAGGGTGTCATGCTCGGTCGAATCTTTCATGAATCCGACTTACTTATTGCCGAATGTTTATCTGCAGGAATTTTTTCAGGACTGACTTCACATGAACTCGCCAGTCTTGCTTCGGTGTTTGTATTTGAAGATCGCAGACGTGACGAAACCGCAAAACCACATTTCCCAACTCCTGAATTGAAGAAGCGGTGGGCAGATATTGAAAGCATCAGCAGGCGACTAACCAATAGCGAGATCCGAGCAGGGCTGCTTCCTCATCGTGCCCCCGATGCGGGTTTTATGGCAACCGCATTTGATTGGTCGCATGGCACTTCGCTGTTTGACATTTTGGACGAGGACGACGTAACTGCAGGAGACTTTGTGCGGACAATGAAGCAACTCATCGACATCCTTAGGCAGTTCACCACACTTGACGATCAATCGGTCTCCACGTCAACGAGTGCCCAAGCCGCCGAATCCTTGTTTACTGGTGTTGTCGCTGCGTCGAGTCAAATTGGAAAAATGTAGCGATGCCGATCACACCTGGTTCACCTTGGGGGGTTTTGAGTCCAGCTCCCGAACATGCTCGTGCTTTGGAAACAGACCGACAGCTCGGAATATTTCTTCGCGATAGTTCAGCACAAGAGATCCACTCTCAGTCACTATTAATGAAGGCAGGAGACATTCCTCGCGTTCTCGGCGTGCTTACTAGTTCACCAAGTTTGGGGCGCGTGCGTGTCATCATCGATGCGATTTCGGTCTCGTACACGGACACAAACGGAATCACGCACTCCGATGTGTGCATTGGCTCATTGAGCATTGCGCGAAGGTTTCTGCGTGGATCAATTTCCGTGGTGACCAACAGTGGATATTGGCGAGGCCACGAAGTTGCACCCCGAGCTCATCTCAACGATGGCAAACTCGATATCTTCGAGGTATCAGGAGCCATGCGTTGGAGTCAGCGTCGCTTGATGTGGCAAAAGACGAATTCAGGTACGCATCTTCCGCACCCGTTACTTTCGTACAGCCAGGGCGATTTCTTCCATTGGGAGGGGAGCCCACAGCGTCTCACTATTGACGGTGAGTGTGTAGCCACGGCCACACAGGTCTCCTGTCGCGTTCAGAGCGACTGCGTTCAGGTGTATGCCTAATAGGCATACCCGATAACTCTTCGCCCGACTTCTAAGATTGCCCCTCGTGACGGTCTACATTCCTGAGGTTTTCCAAGATGGAGAGGCGGAAATACTGAAACGGTATTTCACCAACCTAGACCTTCCAGTTTTTGCATTGGTCAATCTCCCCGAGGTCGTTAAGGGAGCGTTATTCGCTCGTTACAGTCGCAGCCCCAAGAGTTTGCGTCGTCTTTTCCTCGATGAATTTGTCAACGATCTTGATCTAACGGGTGACATTGGTGTGGATGCCACGATTGGCATAGACAAAGCTGAGGCTCTATACGAAAAGGTGTTTGTTGAGTACGGTGACGACTCTGTTGCCCAACTTGGTGGTGTGCATTTGGCCTGCGAACAGGCCTCCAACCTGTTGACCAAAATTCTTGAGTGGGGAAGATTGATGAGTTATCTCGAGCAGAGCACGAGATACATCAATTACGACGCCCGCCTTGGTGGAAGATACCGGTACTACCGCGATCCAGAGATCTTGGGTGGTCCATACGGAACGCGATACGTCGGTGACATGGATCGAATGTTCGATAGCTACAGTTCGCTCGTTCAATCGGTAACGGAACACGTGCGTAAATCGATACCACGCGGAATCAACGACTCGGATTTTGTTTACCGTCAAGCAACGCGCGCCAAGGGACTCGATGCTGTGCGCGGAATTTTGCCTGCGAGTGCTTTGTCGAACGTTGGTATTTTTGGAACTGGACAGGCTTACGAACAAATGCTCTTGCGCATGCGTGCACACGCCCTCCCTGAATCACGACAGTATGCAGACATGATGTTGACCGAACTACGCAAAGTGGTTCCGAGCTTTTTACGACGTGTCGATTTACCGGAACGTGGAGGGAAGTGGAGCAGTTACTTAGCAACGAACGCAGAACAAACAGCGTTCCTCGTTGACGACATGTTCGGCGCTCTTGAACCTGAGCCAGTAAACGAAGTCGAACTGATTGACTTCGATCCGGATGGCGAAAATAAATTGCTTGCTGCAATTTGTTATGCACACTCACATCTGCCTGAGTCTCAGTTACTGAGTCGAGTTTCACAATTAAGTCATGACGAAAAGGTGCGTTTAATCTCTGCCTATGTTGGCTCACGAGAGAACCGACGACATAAGCCAGGACGTGCCTTCGAACGAATTGACTATCGCTTTGATGTGCTTGGTGACTACGGGGCATTCCGAGACCTCCAACGACATCGCCTGCTCACCATTGAATGGCAACGTTTATCTCCAGACCACGGTTATGTCATGCCAGAACTTGTCGCTGAGGCAGGTGTTGCCGATGAGTTTGAAGAGACGATGACGCGTTCTGCCACGCTGTACGAGGCGCTTCGCCCGGATTACCCAGAGCAAGCCGCCTATGCCATCTCGATGGCTTACCGTCTGCGTTACAACATGCAATTCAATGCTCGCGAAGCTATTCACCTCCTTGAACTACGATCTGCACCACAGGGACACCCCGCATATCGCCGAGTGGTCATTGAAATGCACCGACTCATCGCCGAGAAGGCGGGGCATAGGGCTGTTGCCGACGCTATGACCCATATGACCTTTGAGGCACCAGCGCTTGAGCGCTTGGACTCTGAGCGAAAGGCCGAAACTCGGCGCAATTCGTAGTCTTGGCGAAATGCCGTGAAATTCGCATCTTTGACCCCTAAATGGAGTACTCTCTCGCCGCACGCAGTTGAAAGGAATATTTAATGTCAGACGACGATGTCATCGGTCCAGATGATCTAGATAGCGAGATACTTTCTGCCCCCGAGTTAGACGGTGACGAACTCGATGGTGACGTACTCGAGATTGATGGTCTTGAAGACGATGGTTTTGCAGTTGACGAAGTCATCGACATTATCGACGACCCAGACGAAATCCCCGTTGGATCGGTCTCGAAGAAGGCCTCAGACGACGATGACGATGACGACGACCTGCGCACTGAAGATGATGTCGAGGCAGATCTCGATGCCATCCTTCGCGAGAAGCTCACCGCTGCCGACGATTCTCCACCTGAAGAGGACGAGGAAGACGTAGTAGTTGACGACAAGACCGACGGAATGGAACGCCTGCAGCCTCGTCGTCCAGACGAAACTCAGTGCTCTCAGTGCTTTCTGTTGGTCCGAAATAGTGCACCTGGTTGTCCTGTCGAGGACGATGCATGCCCGCTTTTCAAATAACCGATCGGATCAAACAAGACGTGCGCAATGCACGAATGATTGGTGAATTCACGGTCAAAATTGGAGCGCAAAAATTGCCCGGCATTATTTGGGGCGTGGTGTCAAAGATTCGAAGTTCGGTTTATCCAGAATCTGCACTACGTGTACGGCCCGAAGAGTCGGTTCCGGCAACTATTCATCACGAAGTAACTCAGACCCGCTCTGTGGAGCCTTGTGATGGCTACGACTTGCTGACAGGTGCTCAAGTGGTTGAGCTGCTTTCATCGGTAGACCTAACAGAAGCACAAAGCATCCTTGAGTATGAATGCACGCACCGCAATAGGGCGCTCGTCATTTCCGCTGCAGAATCGGCAATCACTCGCTAGTGAGCGCTCCGTTGTTCACAGTTCGAATTGCCAAGGATTACGATGCTCAGGCAATCTCTGAATTGGAAACTCAATGCATTCAGGAATCGGAGCATTTTCGTGGAAGCGCGCAACTGCTGACAGCCGCACCAATAATCGGCAAGGGAATAGGCGAGCTCCTTGCGAATGCCAAACACGCGGTTTTTGTCATCGAATCATCCGGCAATGTGTGTGGTTTCGCACATCTTGAAATTTCGTCTTCGGTCGCCACGATCTGCCGTATCTTTGTCGGGCCCACAGCTCGCGATTTGGGTGCAGGAGCCACTCTGATCGAAGCACTTCAAGCACATGCACGATCACAGGGTTGCACGCAAATAGACGCATACGCCTTACCTGGTGATCGTCTAACCAAAAACTTGTTCGAGCGCGCGGGAATGAAAGCCCGTTTGCTCATCGCTTCAAGCGAGCTTTAGCGGCCCTTCCACTGAGGTGGGCGCTTCTCGATAAAGGCCGTGAGACCTTCTTTAGTATCTTCCGATTTCAGAACTGCACCAAATTCCTGGTTGGTCATGCTGATCAACTTTTCGTCAGATTCATATGCAGCAGCCAAAACAATTTTGCGCGACGCCCAGACGGCGAGTGGAGCCGAAAGAGCGATCTTGTTTGCTAGCTCAATTGCGGCTTCAACAGCCTTACCTGGTTCAACCAATCGATTAACCAATCCCAATTCATAGGCACGCTGAGCTGACAGCGGATCACCAGTAAGGATTACTTCCATCGCTACATTTTGACCAATTGCTCGTGGGAGCCGGAACAAGCCGCCAGCACCAGCTATGAGATTGCGCTTCACCTCTGCGAGACCAAAAGCCGAGCGAGTTGTTGCAATCACCATGTCGGCAGCCAACACAATTTCACAACCACCAGCTGTTGCTAGTCCATCGACAGCAACAATGATTGGCTTTTTTCGATCGCGGTATACAAAGCCTGCGAAACCGCCGCGCTCGGTGAAGAGATTATTTTCGCCAGAGTTCAGAGCCTTCAAGTCGGCGCCCGCGCAGAACACCGGACGCTCTTGGCCTTCGGTGTTTGCTCGAAGAATGCCAACCCACACTTCGGGGTCATTTTCCAACTGATCGAGAGCAGTCTCGAACGCTTGGGCAACTGCGCCGTTAACGGCATTGCGTGCTTCGGGACGGTTCAGTGTGATGAAACCGATTTGACCTTGCTTTTCAAAAGTTACGACGTCAGACATAGCCCAAGACTATGTCAGCAGAAGTGTTATTCGGAAGTTGAAGGTGCTTCTGGAGCTGCAACAACTTCTGTAGTTGTAGCAACAACTGGTGCTGCAGGTGCCTGAGGAGCCTTTGTCGGTGCTGGCTTGCCTTTTGGACGCACTGGGCGAGTAGGACGCAGTGGGCGAGGACTGTTGGCGCCAGGAGCAACGGTGATTCCGAATACTGAAGCGATCTGTGGAACGAGTGGAGCAACACGCTTCACCGTTGACAACATTGCTTCGTTAGTGGTCGGGGGAGCTGCTGCAAGTTTCACCTGTCCGCGTACTGGCGAGAATGCGATTGCTTCAAGCACAGCACTAAATCGATCTGGTGCAGTTTCTGAGGACAACGACGCAGAAGCAGCAGCAGCCAACTGAGCTCCAAGATCGGCAGGGAAAGGTTGGCCAGCCTTAGGCGGCTCGCTTGAAATTTTCAGCGCACGAATGACTCGCGATACTCCAATTGCCGCTTTGATGTCTTCAAGCCAACGAGTTTGTTCAAACTCTTGACGAGTCTTCAGCGCAGCCTTCAATTCAATGGCAAGCGCACGCGTGGTTTCGTCACGAACCACCATTGGGTCATCCGCGCCAACTACGACTTGACGAAGATCGCGCAAATCGAGCAATTCGATATCGGCTTTAGCGGCTTCTGCTTTGTCGAGCCATTCAGCAACACGCAATTTTGGAAGCAACTCTTGCGCCATCGAAATAAGACCTTCGGCAGGAACAAGTGGCTTGCCTTCTTTCTTCAATTGCTCGTTTTGTTCCTTAACTGCATCGCGAACGGCCTTGATGCCACCAGTGAGCGCACGCTCTGCTACTCCACGTTGTTCAACGGGAAGCGTGTCAAGGACTGCAGCGCGATGTACGCGCTTTGGCTTCAGACGTTTTGCGGCTGGACGCTTAGGCAATTCTGGTGGGGCAGTGAACGACGGACGACGTGGACGACGATCGCCAGACTTTTCGCCATCTGCGCCATCGCGCGGTGGACGCTTATCGCCATCGCGCCGTGGCTTTCGATCTCCATCGCGTTTTGGTTTTCGATCTTTGCTCTTGTCAGCAAGCTTTTGCGTAACGGGTTGAAACTCTTTATCGGAGCCAAGAATCTCCAAGAGGTTTCCACGGACTGATTTCTCTTTTGTCTTCACGAGCGAAAGAATTTCTACGCCATCAAGATCGAACTCGGCTTCAACTTTGAGCGTGTCACCAATCTTTGCATTGGCATCAAGAATTGAACCATTGAGTGTTCCCTTAGGGGTTTTGGCACCGGCTGCACGCCACGTCCACGTTCCATCTCCACGGTTACTGGTCAATTCGATATCAATGCGCTTAGACATGAGGCTCTACGGTACCTGCGAAAAGTGAGTTTCCCCAATGCGTACGCCATAAACGTGCGCACTACGGTAGGCGCATGGCGATTTATGCACTCGGAGATCAAGTCCCAAATATTCATGAAACAGCATTCGTTCACCCAGACGCGGTGATTATCGGATCTGTTGAAATCGGTGCCGAATCGACTATTTGGCCTGGAGCAGTTCTTCGTGGCGATGACGGCTACATCAAGATTGGCGCGCGCACGAGCATCCAGGACAACACGGTCATCCACACCACGCCGCAGGATCCGACCATTGTTGGCGATGATTGCGTCATCGGCCACATCGTCCATTTGGAATGCTGCACCATCGAAAATGGTGCTCAAGTTTCATCGGGAGCAGTCGTGCTCCATCGAGTGCGTGTGGGCTCTGGAGCCATTGTGGCTGCCAATGCCGTAGTGCTGAACGATCAGATCGTGCCACCAGGTGCTCTTGCAGTTGGAGCACCCGCGATGATCAAAGAAGGTCGCGCTCGTAAACATGACATCGAATTTGGTGCAGCTATCTATGTTGAAAAGGGCAAGTGGTTCAAGAAGTCAATGCGCAAAATTGCTGACTGATCATCAGTCCAGCACGGCGAGCAATAGCGAAGCATCAAAGTCATCCAACATCGGCAAATAGATGCGTGTTGCATCCTTGCGAAACTTCACGCTGATGTCTTCGCGGAAAAACTTGGCCCCCTCACGAATGACGTAATTGAGAATGAAGAACCGGTACGCCCATGGCAAAAACAGCAATTCGCGTTTCGTAAGCGGAAAAACTTCGTGGTACTGACGCAAAAACTTGATGAATCGAGGTTCTAGCAATGTGTGTGGGGAATAGGTGAACGATGTCCTGTCTCCAGTTTCTGAAGACACCCGCGAAAAGAAATAGAAGTCGAGCATGCGTGTATCAATGCGAAACCAGTCGTAGTCCCAACGACTAAACAGTTCAAATTGCAAGCCGTGGTTTTTGACGGAAAAATTTCCGAGGTTCCAATCCACGAGCACCGGAATCTTTTCCCATTCGTCAAAACGAATCTGTTCTAGGCGTAGCAAAAATTCATGTGTCGATCGTTTGGCTATCTCAATATCGTCATGACGCAATCCGAAATGTTCCGCAGCAAATTCGTGTGAGAGTTGATCGAGCAGGTGAATTGCATCGCCTTTTACAGAATTTGACGTTGGCGGCAAATTTCCAGCAATCTGTGAACATTCGCGATGAAAGGAAGCAATCTCTCGGGCAAGATTGCCAATTTGTTCGTCATTCAAAATGGGTGGCAGTTGCATTGCCCGTTCAACATCGGTGTAGAACGCAACCCAATAGGTTCCGTCGTACCACGTATATGCGTGTCCATCACGAGGCAAAACTTCTGCTAGGAATCCTTCCCAACGCGTGCCACGCAGCAATTGAGCGCTCGTGAATAAACGATCGTGATCTTCGGCGAATAAAAAGTACGAACCATACGACGAAATTTTCGCCACGATATGTGAAGAGTCGTTGAACACGACTCGAAATACGCGGTTCGTAGAAACGTGTGCACTGACCTCAACGACATTGTCGATCGTTCGTTCAGCGTCATACTCAGTCCAGGCCTTCGCGATTAGCTGCTCAGCAAGCTCACGCGAGGGAAATGCGGTCACAGCGATCCTTGTACGCTGAACAGCGCGGGAGCGTTAACGCTGAGAAATGGCGCGAACGCCAATAGGTGCGATGAGTCGATAGCCGGCAGCATGCCGTTCTTCTTCAGACTCTCCACCCCAAAAACCATACTCATGATTCTCACGCGCAAAAGTTCGACAAGTATCGAGTACCGCGCACTGCATACATACCGTTCGTGCCATGGCTTCACGACGTTCACGAGCCTGTGGTCGTTCTGCAATAGGTGGGAAGAACACTTCAGTGAGCCCACGACACTCTGCGATGTCCATCCATTCATCATCGGTTTGCACTCGCTTAGTAGTGAACTCAAGTGATGCCATGATGCCCCCGCAACGTTGGACCTGCCCTGCGGAGAGATTAGGTGATAACTAACCGATCAGTCAATTAGGCAACGTGAGGGCCATCAGGCCAGGAGAGCGCGAACCCCAGCGGCAAAAGCGTCGATTTCGGGCTCGGTTACGTCCCAAGCCGTCATCCAGCGAACCTGATTAGCAGCTACATCCCAGTCATAGAAATGGGCCCATTCCTGCAATTGCTCTCGGGGTCCCTTGGCGATGATGGGGAACATGCTGTTGGCAGCCGGGGCAGTGCGCAGTTGCAAGGACGAGATGTCACTCGTTTTGTCAAACAGCATTCGAGCTGCATTGTTTGCTTGACCGCCGAGTGTGATGAACAAATTGTCGTGCAACATTGCTTCGTACTGAGCGGCAATGAACCTCATCTTGGAATGAAGCTGAGTGACTTGTTTGCGCACGTAGATCGATCTGTCGGTAAATGCGTTATTAAAAAAGACCACCGCTTCACCGAAAATTCCACCAGCTTTGGTGCATCCAAACGTCATCGCATCAACACCAGCGTCACAGGTAAACGAACGCAAAGCCTCTCGCGTTCCACCAAGCGCTGCAGTGGCATTAGCAATTCGTGCGCCGTCGAGATACACATGCATTCCCAAAGCATGGGCGGCATCGCTTAAAGCACGAATTTCTTCAACCGAATACAACGCGCCAAGTTCGGTCACTTGCGTAATCGCAACAATTCCTGGTTGGGGAGCATGCTGATTACCAATGTTGGACTTCACCATTTCCAAATCTTGGGGACGAAGTTTTGCATCCACCGTTGGGATCGTGATCAGTTTTGTGCCCAGCGCACGTTCTGGCGCCCCCGTTTCATCGACATTGATATGCGATTGAACTGCGCACACAATTGCATCTGCAGGTCGCAACATGCTGGCGAGTGCGAAGACGTTTGCTCCAGTGCCGCCGTACGCAAACTGCGTCACCACATCATGATCAAACAGTTCTTTAAACGCGATTTCGGTGCGAGCAGTGATGGGGTCTGCACCGTAGGCCCGCACGTGCCCGGCATTAGCTGCTGCAATTGCTTCAAGCACCAATGGGTGAGCGCCGGCAACATTGTCACTCGCAAACGAAAACTTTGGTGGAGCAGGCAACTTTGTCACGTAACCAGTATGGGGTGCCATCCACACATTGAATTCAGTATTGGCTTATCTTTTCGTCATGACTAAATCTCACGACTCGGAGGTTGTTCGTCCTGGCGAATTGGGGAGCACGCGAACCGAACGCCCGATTGCAAACATTGCCAAATGCGTGTGGTGCAGGACTCCGTTACCTGTACAAACAGGCTCTGGACGTCCGCGCAGATTCTGCACTCAAGCCTGTAAGCAATGGGACTGGGTGGCTCGTCAGAGAGCTTCTGAGTTGGCTTTAAGCGAAGACGAATTGGTAGTGACGCGCAGTGAACTTGATGCCTTACGCGATCAGATTTTCATTTTGAAATGCGCCATCGATGACGTTGAACAAGATCTAGATCCATCCATTGATCCGACCACGCGAGACTTCAAAGCAGCGTTGACATGGCTTCTAGACGCCGCAAAACCCTTGGTAACCGACTCCATAACCGGGGTTTCCCAGCCCAGTTGAGTTGGGAGTCTTGCCCATAATCATAGTTATGTAAAGTTAGGACTGATCATGAAATCGTTGCCATTACAGGGAATCCCTGCCCCGCAGGTGTTCGATGAACTCGAATCACTACGTGCTGGCGATGTTGATTGGCGTGGCGGACGCGTTTTCAGCCTGGCGTATTACGCAGGCCCTGAAGCTGTTGCAGTAGCCGAAGATGCATACCGTCGATTCAGTGGCGAAAACGCCTTAAGCACCGATGCGTTTCCCAGTTTGCGAATCATGCAACAAGATGTACTCACCATGGTTGGACCATGGCTTGGGGCCGACAAGGATTCCGCCGGGTTCATGACCTCAGGTGGCACTGAAAGCATTCTGATGGTCGTGAAGGCTGCCCGTGACCAGTTCGCCCAGACCCACGGAGTAACAAACCCAAACGTCGTTC
>JALQUZ010000019.1 GCA_023263695.1 Ilumatobacteraceae bacterium | reverse complement strand
ATTCGTGTCCATCGCGATCGGCAAGTATTGGAACAAACAACTGACCTGGAGTAATGGTGCGCGAATCAAAACTCACTCCAGAAAGATGGGCATTTTGACCAACAAGTGCGCCACCAGTTGCGTTCGCCACATCGGCAGCCATAAAGCGCATGCACCGAGAATACTGATTATTTCCTAGTACCGTGTTTCATAGTGACTACACATACTTCAACACACGTAATCGTGTTGTTTGGTGGTGAATCCGCCGAGCACGATGTCAGCTGCGTCACTGCAGCACACGTACTTCGCGCTCTCGATCCAGCAAAGTACCGCATTAGCGCAATTGGAATTACTCGTGAAGGTAAATGGAATTTGGCAACGCAAGCCATGGCCGATCTCAAGCGTGGACCAGATCATGTTGGACCAAAACTGTCAACCGAAGGTGAACCAACCTCTATTTCAGTTGTTGTCGGCGAAGCACGTGATGGTGCTCAAACCGTGGTGTTCCCTCTGCTTCATGGACCACTCGGTGAGGACGGAACGATTCAAGGATTACTTGAGCTTGCAAATATTGCATTTGTTGGAACTGGCGTGCTGGGCAGCGCAGTGTCCATGGATAAAGGTGTGGCAAAGCAGGTTCTGCATGCCAACTCAATTCCGCAGCCAAACTACGTTTCACTACGCGAATCACATGTAAACGATGCATCCTTGAAGCACGCGATTGAAACTCTTGGCCTGCCTCTATTTGTCAAGCCAGCAAATATGGGCTCATCAGTTGGTGTATCGAAGGCGAAGTCTGCTGAAGAATTGCAAGCTGCTGCAGCACAGGCGCTGAAGTACGACGAATGGATTGTGATTGAAGAAGCAATCAACGGACGCGAAATTGAAGTTGCAGTGCTGGGAAACATTGATGCACGTGCATCAATACCGGGCGAGATTGTCCCCGGTAATGAGTTTTATGACTACGAAGACAAATACATTACCGACGGCGCACAATTGGTCATTCCTGCAAGCCTCAGCTCAGATGAAATTGAAGCTGTGCAAAAACTTGCGCTAGTCATTTTTCACACCCTTCGCGCCGAGGGAATGGCCCGCGTGGACTTTTTTTACGAGAAAAACGGTCGTGGATTTCTGTGCAATGAAATCAACACCATTCCGGGCTTTACCCCAATCTCGATGTATCCGAAATTATGGCAAGCATCTGGACTTTCATACGGCGAATTACTTGACGAACTGATAGACCTAGCGATTGAACGCCGCTCGCGACGCCGTCGTAATACCGCGCGCTAGATCAGACCGAACCACGGACCCTTCGCAAGATCAGCTTGCACGAGTTTTCGATCTTCCTCGTCGGCAACTTCAACACCCAGTGCAAACATCTTCGCTTCACGCGCACCGTCAATATCGCCTAAGCACGCAAGGCTTCGCGCTTTCACTTCATAGACGTAAGCCAGGTCAAAGTCTGCAATGTTGTTCTCCAAACACATGTCAATACAACGGATAGATATCGGCAAAGCAAGGTCTCCGCGCGACTGATGAATCCATCCCTTAGCAATAAGCCACGATGCGCGAATTTCGTTTATTACCGTTGCGTTCTCTGCACGCGACCAGTGATACGCAGCGGCATACGCACGACGCATCATTTCCTCGCTGTCTAATGTGGAAAGTGTGTCAGGGTCACGGTCAAGGAATTCCCACGTTGAATTGTTGGCATCAATGGCCAATCTGCGATGTTCAGCCGGCCCAATTGAGCTCATGAATTACGAACCAGATGCGGGAATGTTGATGATCTGACCTGGGCGAATGTTCACGCTTGAGTTCGGCCAGTTGTTTGCACTCAACAGAGAACCAAGCGAAACACAGAACTTTTTACGAATGACATAAATGGAATCGCCTGAAGCTATTTGATACGTACCTGCAGGTCGAGCATCGCAACCAGCAGCAGCTGGTCCGGCAGCGACGTCAGGTTTTGTTGTGATTACAGGATTCAACACCATTGCTGACGGTGGAATCTTGATGATTGACCCAGCAAACGGGAATTGACCTGAAGCCACCAAACCGTTGTACATAAGCAATTCAGACATCGTGATTCCAAAGAGTGTCGCGACCAAACTTGGCGAGTCACCTGGCAACACCGTGTAGGTCTGCTCCACCCCAACTGCGCCAATAGGCAGTGTCGTGGTAACTGGCACCGTGGTTGGACTTACAGGTGGAATGGTCTGGAAATTTGTTGACTCCACGGCCACGACTGTTGTTGCGCTTCCTGAAACATCTGCACTGCACGCAGCAACAAGAGAAATTGCTGAGAGTGCCGCAACAGCATGCACGATGACTTTTGAGGGGCGTTTCATCACCCTTTTAGAGTAATTGATGATTACACCATTGGGCGGGCAGAAGATGCAATAGGTACTGGGAGAGATGTCTCACCCATCAATTGCTTGTCTACGGCTGATGCACATGCGCGACCCTCGGCAATTGCCCACACGATCAGGCTCTGACCTCTACCCATGTCACCAGCGACAAACACGCCAGGAACATTCGTTCGGTAATCATCCGTGCGAGCAATGTTTCCGCGTGCGTCAATGTTGACACCCAATCGCTCAATCCAATTCCCCTTATCTGGGCCCACAAATCCGAGTGCAAGGAACACAAGGTCTGCTGGAATCTCACGAGTAGTACCAGGAATATTTTCAAATTTTCCATCCACCATATGCACTTCATTCATCACGAGTGCTTTAACATTTCCGCTTCCATCGTCAACAAAACGTTCGGTGTTCACGCTGAATACGCGCTCGCCGCCTTCTTCATGCGCCGACGATGTGCGATAAATCAAACTCCACTGAGGCCACGGGTTGTTACTCGCCCGAACTTCTGGCGGTGCTGGCATGATTTCTAATTGCGTAATCGATGCAGCGCCCTGTCGAATAGCAGTGCCTAAACAGTCTGCACCAGTATCTCCACCTCCGATAATCACTACATGTTTTCCGTGAGCATCAATTGGTGAAGTTTCCAAATCACCTTGCTGCACCTTATTGGCAAGTGGCAAATACTCCATCGCCTGATGAATGCCACGCAACTCTCGCCCTGGAACTGGCAAATCGCGAGCAATAGTTGATCCGCACGCCAGCACTACGGCATCATGCGAAGCAACGAGCACATCGATATCGACATTGTCTCCAACCGCCGCATTTGTTCGAAACTCAGTGCCCTCTTCGCGCATTTGATCAATACGTCGATCGAGGTATCTCTTTTCCATTTTGAATTCTGGAATTCCATAACGCAACAAACCACCAATGCGGTCAGCGCGTTCAAGCACCACTACTTCATGACCTGCACGTGTAAGTTGCTGGGCAGCAGCGAGGCCAGCCGGCCCAGAACCAACGACTGCAATGCGCTTACCGGTCTTCGTGCTGGCAATGAAGGGCTGCACCCAGCCTTCGTTCCACGCATGGTCGATGATCTCAACCTCTACCTGCTTTATGGATACCGGGTCTTGATTGATTCCTAGAACACAAGCGCTTTCGCATGGCGCAGGACATAAGCGACCCGTGAATTCGGGAAAGTTGTTTGTTGCATGCAGCCGCTCAATTGCATCACGCCAATGACCGCGATACACCAAATCATTCCAGTCAGGAATGAGGTTGCCAAGTGGGCATCCGTTGTTGCAAAACGGAATTCCGCAATCCATGCAACGACCGGCCTGATGATTTAATTCATCTTTTGCAAACGGTTCGTACACTTCGCGCCAGTCCGTAACACGCACAGGAATGGAACGACGCTTTGGCGTCACTCTCTTCCAATTCATGAATCCAGTTGGTTCACCCATGGACAGACTCCATCACTCGTTTGGAGGTTTCATCTTCTGAAAGCCCCTCTGCTGAAGCTTTGGCCAGCACAGCCATGACTCGCGCATAGTCTCGCGGCAGCACTTTGACGAATTTGGCTGACTGCGTTTTCCATTGGTCTACCACTATTACTGCTCGAGGAGATTGCGTCATCGCAATGTGTTCCTGAAGCGTGCCCTGCAACCACTGTTCGTCTTCAGCATCCAAAGGCAACACATCGACCATTTCAGGGTTTACTCGGGAGGCAAATTGACCATCTAGGTCATAGACATAGGCAATTCCACCCGACATTCCAGCAGCAAAATTTCGACCCGTCGCTCCAAGCACGACTACTCGCCCGCCCGTCATGTATTCGCACGCGTGATCGCCAACACCTTCGACAACAAGAGTTGCTCCAGAGTTGCGCACAGCAAAACGCTCGCCAACAATTCCGTTTATGAAAATTTGTCCAGAGGTTGCTCCGTAACCGACAACATTTCCTGCAATCACATTGTCTTCTGGTGCAAAGGTTGCACGCTTACTAGGACGAATACTGATGCGACCACCAGACAATCCTTTTCCAACGTGGTCATTACTGTCACCGAGTAACTGCATGGTGACTCCTCGCGGAATGAACGCTCCGAAACTTTGACCTGCTGAACCTTCAAAGTGCAGCGAGATGGTGTTGTCGGGAAGCCCCTCCCCTCCCCACTTCTTCGTCACTTCACTGCCCAACATTGTTCCTACGGTGCGATTCACATTCGATACAAGCGAACTAATGGATATTGATGAGCCGGTCTGAATTGCATTCGCGCATTGCTTGATGAGCGAAGTATCGAGCGCGTCGTTGAGCCCATGATCCTGCGACACCGAGTGATATCGAGTTTGGTTGTACGGGTTTTGTGGAGTTACCAGTATCGGTTCAATGTCGAGCCCCTGGGCCTTCCAATGATTCACCGCATGTTTCACATCCAGTGCCTCAACGCGACCCACGGCTTCTTGTAGCGTGCGGAACCCAAGTTGTGCAAGGTATTCACGCACCTCTTCGGCAATGTATTCAAAGAAGTTCACCACGAACTCTGGCTTGCCGCTAAATCGCTTCCGCAACTCTGGGTTCTGCGTAGCAATGCCCACAGGACATGTGTCCAAGTGGCAGACACGCATCATGATGCACCCGCTCACCACAAGCGGAGCCGTTGCGAAACCAAATTCTTCAGCACCAAGAAGTGCGGCGATAATGACGTCACGGCCGGTTTTCATTTGTCCATCGGCCTGCACAACAATGCGATCTCGAAGCCCGTTGAGCAACAACGTTTGTTGGGCTTCGGCAAGTCCGAGTTCCCATGGCACTCCAGCATGTTTCAGCGACGTCAACGGCGAGGCACCAGTACCACCATCGTGTCCAGAAATCAATACGACGTCTGCTTTTGCTTTACTCACGCCTGCAGCAACAGTTCCAATTCCAACTTCCGACACCAACTTCACATGCACTCGAGCAGCAGGGTTCGAATTCTTCAAGTCGTGAATGAGTTGCTTCAGATCCTCAATTGAGTAAATGTCATGGTGAGGTGGTGGAGAAATCAATCCAACACCAGGTGTGCTGTGACGCGTTTTTGCGATCCACGGATACACCTTGTGCCCAGGTAATTGTCCACCTTCGCCTGGCTTGGCACCTTGTGCCATTTTGATTTGAATATCATCGGCGTTGACGAGATATTCACTCGTAACACCAAAACGCCCCGAAGCAACTTGTTTAATTGCCGAGCGCTTCGAATCGCCATTGCTCATTACTTCGTATCTCTCGGGGTCTTCCCCACCTTCGCCTGTATTGCTCTTTGCGCCGATGCGATTCATAGCAATTGCGAGCGTCTCGTGCACTTCTGCAGAAATTGATCCGTAGCTCATTGCACCTGTTGAAAAGCGTTGCACGATGCTTGCAACCGATTCGACTTCGTCAATTGAAATTGGTTCACGATCACTTGCAAATTGGAACATGCCACGCAACGTGGTGAGCACTTTTGATTGATCATCTACGGCTGCCGTGTATTGCTTAAACAAGTCATAGCGACCGGAGCGAGTTGCATGCTGCAGGCGATACACGGTTTCAGGATTGAACAAGTGGTGTTCACCTTCACGGCGCCACTGATACTCTCCACCGAGCTCAAGTTTGCGATGGATCCGTTGATCGGGTCGTCGTGGATGAGCAATGGCATGTCGTGCCGCCACTTCTGCGCTCACCTGCTCGAGTCCGATGCCGTCAATACGTGAAACTGTCCCCGTAAAGAACTCATCTATAAACGAATGACTCAAACCAATAGCTTCAAAAATCTGCGCTCCGGTGTACGAAGCAACAGTAGAAACGCCCATCTTTGACATCACCTTCAGCACGCCTTTGCCTGCGGCCTTGATGTAGTTGTTTACCGCCTTCTTCGGTTCCATTCCTCCAAGACCGTGCATCCCTGCGCCGTCATCTGCAGAAATCATGTCTTCAATTGACTCGAAGGCAAGGTACGGATTGATCGCGCCAGCACCAAAGCCAACGAGGAGTGCCATGTGGTGCACCTCTCGCGCATCACCACTTTCAACGATAAGCCCAACCTTGGTTCGCTGCTTCGTGCGAATGAGATGGTGATGCACCGCGCTGGTGATAAGCAGTGAAGGAATCGGCGCGAACACTTCGTCGCTATTGCGGTCGGAGAGCACAACAAGTCGAACACCTTGGTCGATTGCAGCACTGATATCGCTGCATATTTGCGCAAGCGCCGATCGCAATCCGGATTCACCCTCAGCCACTCGATACAAGCCACTCACCACCATGCTGCGCAAGTGTGAATACTGCTCATCATCGTTGATGTGGATGATCTTGGCCAAGTGATCGTTGTTAATAACCGGAAACGGCAACACCAACTGCCGACAATGTTCTGCGGTCGCGTCGAGCAAGTTGCCTTCAGGACCAACTGCAGTGCCAACAGATGTCACCACTTCTTCACGTATTGCATCAAGCGGCGGGTTGGTTACCTGCGCAAATAGCTGTTGGAAATACTCGAACAGCAAGCGCGGCCGAGTTGAAAGAACTGCAAGTGGTGTGTCAGTCCCCATCGAGCCAATGGCTTCCAACCCACTCTTAGCCATTGGGGCAAGAATGATCTTTAATTCCTCGTGCGTGTAACCAAACACTTGCTGACGTCGCAGCACGCTGTCGCGACTGAACACCACATGTTCACGATCTGGCAAGTCAGCAAGTTCTACTAATCCAGCTTCAAGCCATTGCGCGTACGGTGCTGCAGATGCCAACTGGTTTTTAATTTCTTCATCGTCCACTATGCGCTGCTGTTCAGTGTCAATGAGCAGCATTCGGCCAGGTTGCAGTCTGCCCTTTTTCACAATTTTTGCTTGATCAATATCGACAACGCCTACTTCACTTGCCATAATCACCACGTCGTCATCGGTAACCCAATAGCGACTCGGACGAAGCCCATTTCTATCGAGCACCGCACCAATCAACGTTCCATCAGTGAAAGCGATGCACGCCGGGCCATCCCACGGCTCCATCAACGATGCGTGGTACCGATAAAACGCACGTTTACGTTCATCCATCGTCGCATGGTTTTCCCATGCTTCAGGAATCATCATCAACACTGCGTGCGGCAACGAACGTCCGCCCAAGTGCAACAACTCCAACACCTCATCAAACGAAGCAGAGTCCGACCCACCCATTGCACATATTGGAAATGCTCGTTCGAGTCCTGGGAGTAAATCGCTAGACAACATGGATTCGCGCGTGCGCATCCAATTGCGATTTCCCTGCACCGTATTAATTTCGCCGTTGTGTGCGATGTAGCGGTATGGGTGCGCAAGTGGCCACGATGGGAACGTATTCGTACTAAAACGACTATGAACCAGTGCCATTGCTGACTCTATGCGCTCATCGGTCAAGTCTGGAAAGAATTGTGCAAGTTCCGGCGTAGTCAACATGCCCTTATAAATAAGTGTGCGCGCAGACAAAGATGGGAAGTACGTCTGTTGTTGCTGTGGAAGCTCGTGCTCAATTCGCTTTCGCGCAATGAATAACAACCGATCTAGGTCAATTCCTGAAGCGCCATTCGTTGCACGAACAAACATCAGCGAGAAATGCGGCATTACGCGACGCGCGCTTTCGCCCAAACAGTCGGGGTTAACCGGTACTTCACGCCAACCGAGAACTTCTAGCCCTTCACCCAGAACAATGTTTTCGATAGCGAGTATTGCTTGCATCCTGTTGTCAGCATCGGCGGGCAAGAACGCCATGCCGACTCCATAATGACCCTCGGCTGGCAACGGAAAACCTGCAACATCAGAAAGAAACTTGTGCGGGACTTGAATAAGCACACCTGCACCGTCGCCGGTTTCAACTTCGGCACCGGTTGCACCTCGATGCTCCATGCGACACAACGCTCCGATCCCCATCGCAACAATGTTGTGCGACTTACGACCTTGCACGTCAACAACAAACGACACGCCACATGCGTCGTGCTCAAAGCGTGGGTCATATAAACCGCTTGCAGGCGGCATGGAGTGATGCATTGTCGTCCTCTGTATTCACCGAACGAATTCGGGTGTAAGCGAAGTGCTTACCGGGACGACATTGGCCCGTGAAGAAATTCTAGCGAGAAATCGTTAAAACAAGGATGCCGATTGAAATTTCGGTGGGCGCTTTTCGAAATGCGACATCACTGCTTCCGCTTGGTTGACATGGCCAATGAGCCGGCCAATGACTTCTCGTTCGTTCGCGAACTGCTGGGCTGCCCCATCATTTGCCTGCAAATTCAAGAGCTTCTTTGCTCCACGAACTGCATCCGGGCTTCGCCCAGCAATTTCTCGTGCGAGCGCCATGGCATCGGTATGTGGGTTTTCGGACAAATGAGTTGCGAGACCAATTTCATACCCCTCTTTGCCCGAAATGATTTTTGCCGTGAACACCAATTCCTTTGCAATGTCTGGACGAACCAGTCGCGACAACATCAACGTGCCGGTCATGTCGGGAATTAGCCCCCAGTGCACTTCACGAACTGACAACTGCGTGTCGGGATGGATATAGCGAATGTCTGCACCGAGCGCAATCTGCATTCCACCGCCAAGTGCATGACCGTGCACTGCAGCAATTACCGGAACAGAAATTTCTTGCCACACCCAGCACACCTGCTGTGCAAGGTGCGTAATGCGACCTTCGGTCATTGCGCCAGCGTTTACGTTTCCATCCGACTTTGGACCTTGTGCCATGACCTGAAAGGAACCAAAGTCCAGGCCAGCACAAAACGATGCGCCGTCCCCAGACAGCACTACTGCGCGTATTTCGGAATTCGTCTTCACATATTCACCCGCAGCGGCAAGCGACGTGAACATGGCATTGTCGAGCGCATTGCGCTTGTCGGCACGGTTCATTCGTACATCTGCGATGCCGTCAACGATGTCAATGGTTACGCGGTTGTCTACAACTCCTGGAATCACAACAATTCTCCCCTCAAGTGTTTCGTCTCTATCGTGGCATGGCACACTTGTTTCTATGCAACTCAACTTGTCAGCCGACGAAGTACTCAAGACCACCCGCAGCGTTCGCAAGCGCCTGGACTTTGACCGCCCGGTAGAACGGTCCATCGTTGAGGAATGCCTCGACATTGCACTTCAAGCTCCAACTGGTGGAAACCAGCAGGGATGGCACTTCATCATTGTTGAAGATGAAGCTAAGAAGAAGGCCCTCGCAGACATTTATCGAGCCAACTGGGACATTTACGCTTCATTGCCGCGTGGCGGAAACACCGGCGCAGACCTTGGCGATCAAATGACTCGTGTGCGCGACTCGGCAACCTTTCTTTCTGAAAATTTTGAAAAGGCACCGATGCTGATGATCCCGTGCATCAAGGGCCGACTCGAAAATGTTGACGTAGCCACTGGTGCAGGCGGATGGGGTTCGCTGCTTCCTGCTGTGTGGAGTTTCATGCTTGCGCTTCGCAGTCGCGGAATTGGTTCCGCATGGACCACCATTCACCTCATGATGGACGGTGAAAAGAAGGCCGCAGAATTGCTCGGCATTCCTTACGACAAAATTACGCAAGGCGGAATGTTCCCTATCGCTTACACCAAGGGCACCGATTTTCAGCCGGCAAAACGTCA
Organism: Ilumatobacteraceae bacterium; assembly: GCA_023263695.1. GTDB lineage: Bacteria > Actinomycetota > Acidimicrobiia > Acidimicrobiales > Ilumatobacteraceae > UBA3006. The sequence goes on along the minus strand of JALQUZ010000019.1, from coordinate 13,806 downwards.
GCCACTTGAAAGCGTCCTGCACTGGGATAAGTGGTAATTAACAACTAGTCGACAAGGCGCAGCCCAGTAGGTGCGATTGAAGCAGTAACTGCTGGCAAATCCACTACGAAATTGGTGCGATGCGCAGGAAATACGTGGTGCGAAACCAACACGGCATTGCCGTGCTTATCTTTTGTCGTTCGGTCACAACTGAGCACAGGCGAACCAATGGGAATCTCCAGCAATTGTGCCTCAGTAGATGTTGCGGCATCGGCGCTAATGGTTTGCGTCGCCCCACCAAGCTCAATGTTTAGCAGGTTATAGAACGACGAATGTTCAACATCGTGTCGCGACAAATGTTTACCAAGTTCAAACGGACACCAGACGGTGACCACCGCAAACGGTTGATCGTCTGCCATATTCACGCGTTTCACACGTAGCACCTGATCACAGTCCAACACCTTGGCAACTTTGCGTGACGCCTTTTCAAAAGCAAAATCCACAATGCGTCGAGCCGGTTGCAAACCGCTTGCCAACATCTGTTCTTCAATGGTCCCCAAGCGACCAAGACTTTGACTTACTGGGTCAGATGCAACAAACCATCCGAAGCCCTGGCGTGCATTGACTAGACCTTCGTCGCGCAACACTTCAAGCGCGCGTCGTACGGTTACTCGGCTGACACTGAACTCCGCTGAGAGTTCGGACTCACTCGGCAACAAACGACCAGCCAAAAATTGTCCGGCCTGCACTCGGTCGCGGAGCGACGCTGCAATTTCGTGATATCGGATACTTCGCACTTGTACTATACTTGTATACTTACAAGGGAAAAGCAACCCATCGATCATTCATTTTCATGACGGAGGACCATCATGGCTGTCAGCGCAGGAACACCAATCGAACTCGTCAACAACGTGTACGACAAGCTCGCGGCAAACGTGGCGATTGGACGAAAGCGACTCGGTCGCCCACTCACGCTCACAGAAAAGATTTTGATCAATCACCTGTCGAAACCAAAGACACAGGAAATGGAACGCGGTCGCAGTTATGCAGACTTCGCACCAGACCGAGTTGCCATGCAAGACGCAACAGCACAAATGGCATTACTGCAATTCATGACTGCAGGACTAACCACAACTTCTGTTCCCAGCACCGTGCATTGCGACCACCTCATTTTGGCAAAAACCGGTGCCCGTATCGACATGGGCGTTGCTATTGACACCAACAAAGAGGTGTACGACTTTTTGCAAAGTGTTTCCGCAAAATATGGAATCGGTTTCTGGGGACCAGGAAGCGGAATTATTCACCAAGTAGTACTTGAGCACTATGCATTCCCAGGCGGAATGATGATTGGCACCGACAGCCACACACCAAACGCCGGTGGTTTGGGCATGGTGGCAATTGGAGTAGGTGGAGCCGACGCCGTGGACGTGATGACGGGTTTCCCATTCAATGTACGTTGGCCGAAAGTAATTGGCGTCAAACTGACTGGAACACTTTCGGGTTGGTCAAGCCCGAAGGACGTCATTCTTGAAGTTGCTCGCGTTCTCACGGTGCAAGGCGGCACCGGTGCAATCGTTGAGTACATCGGCGAAGGTGCCGACAGCATTTCCGCAACCGGAAAGGCAACTATCTGCAACATGGGCGCCGAAATTGGCGCTACGTGTTCAGTATTCGGGTACGACCAGCACATGTCTGACTATCTGAAAGCAACCGGACGTGGAGACATTGCGAGCGCTGCCGACAACGTGAAAGAACATTTACGTGCAGACGATGGCGCACAGTACGACAAAGTGATCGAAATCGATTTGTCGCAATTAAAGCCGTTGATCAATGGTCCTCACACTCCCGACTTGGCACACAAAGTTGGAAGTGCAATCGGCAAAGCCGCTAGCGAAAACAGTTGGCCTCTAGAAATTTCTTCAGCACTGATTGGCAGTTGCACAAACTCAAGCTACGAAGACATCACACGTGCTGCATCGGTTGCACGTCAGGCCAGAGCACATGGCTTGAAGGCCAAGTGCGAACTCCTCATTACTCCAGGTTCAGAACAAATTCGTGCAACCATTGAGCGCGACGGCCTCCTTGCTGACTTGGAAGCTATTGGTGCAACTGTTCTTGCCAATGCCTGTGGTCCGTGCATTGGTCAGTGGGAGCGCTCAACCGATGTAACCGACAAACCGAACACCATTGTCAACTCGTTTAACCGCAACTTCCCTAAGCGCAACGACGGTTCTGCGAACACACTCAGTTTTGTTACTAGCCCCGACACCGTGATTGCACTTGCTCTCGCAGGTCGGCTGGACTTTGACCCAACGACCGACACCATTGAAGCGCCAGATGGAACGCAAGTAAAACTCAATGCCCCAGCTGGAGAGGTCCTGCCAGCAAATGGTTACGACGCAGGCAATGACACCTTCATTGCACCACCAGTAGATGGATCAGACATTGAAGTAATCGTTGACCCGCTCAGCGATCGCCTGCAGTTGCTTGAGCCATTTGCAAAATGGAATGGCAACGACTTTATTTGCATGCCGGTGTTAATGAAAGCAAAAGGTAAATGCACCACCGACCATATTTCTGCAGCAGGAAAATGGTTGAAGTACCGCGGGCATCTTGAAAACATTTCGATGAACCTATTTGAAGGTGCAGTGAATGCTTACACCGATGAGGTTGGCAAAGGCCTCGACCTCGTTGACGGTTCAACTCGTGCGTATCCAGAAATTGCCTGGTTGTGGGGCAAAAACAAATTTCAATGGTGCGCTATTGGAGACCAAAACTACGGCGAAGGTTCAAGTCGCGAACATGCCGCAATGGAACCACGTTTCCGCGGCTGCCAAGTAATTTTTGCTCGATCATTTGCTCGTATCCACGAAACCAACTTGAAAAAGCAAGGCATTGTTCCTCTCACCTTCGAAGATCCAGCGGTTTACGACATGATTGAACCTGATGACACGATTACCGTTCGCGGAATGCCACCGGTTCCAGACCAGCCCGTGCAGTGTTACATCGTCAAACAACGTAACTCTGAAGAAATTCCATTCACTGCCCTACACACGTTCAGCAAAGAACAAGTGCAATGGTTTAAAGCTGGAAGCGCCCTCAACGTCGTTCGTCAAAAAGTAACCCGAGCCAAGAAATAGCTCGTTCATGGAAAGCCTTGCACTCATGGTGACCGTTATTTTGGTGTACACCATGGTGCTTGGTGCGATAGGGGTTTTCACTATTTGGAAAACTCCGCGTAATCAAATCGTGCGCATGGCAATGATCGTGTTGTACTTACCGGCTATTTACATTGCGGCTCAACTCACATTTAACGTGTCGACGTTGACCGGTCGAATGGTGTTTGGCGGAGTGACCGCAGCTTGCGTAGGTGCAATAATCGCGCTGATTAAAAAACCGACTCGTTAGTCAGTACCCGGCCTGCGGGTGGTATCGGCTCGCAAATCGCCGCTATATCCAGCTGGGAACGTTGCACGCAACTCATCGTCTGTAGGAGATTGCACTTCGCGCGATTCGGCAGGTAGCAGTGCACTAATTGCACTCATAATCGCATGCGTATTAGCGGCAATGATGTCTTCACTAATTCCCGATCGATCTAATTCGACCGGCGCACCAACTGTGATGCTGACAAGCGGCGGGTTAGACAGATTCAAGATGTCGGGGAGTTTTGCATTACGCGGCCACACCTTTTCTGTTCCCCACAGTCCAATAGGGATAACAGTGGCGTTGGTCTGTACGGCGAGACGTGCAGCCCCCCATCGCCCGCGAAGTTGAGGAGAAAAGAACTCAAGGCCGCGTGGAATAGTTCCCTGTGGCATCAGCGCAACCATTTCGCCAGACTTCAATGCAGCCGCTGCATGCTCAAGCGGTTCATCACTACCTGAAGTTCGATCCACACGAATACCTCCCAAGATCGAAGCAAGTTGACCAATAAGGGGTGCGTCAAACACTTCTTTCTTACCTAGAAAGCGCACTGTGCGACCAGTTTTTGCCACCATCATCGCTACTGCAAATACGTCGAAGTAACTGCGATGATTCGCCACCAAAATGACAGGACCGCTGCTGGGAACATGTTCAATTCCATCAATTGTTGTTTTGGCAAATGGAAATACTTCAGGACGAGCAAAGAGCAAACCGATTTTTTGAATATCGGAAATTTGCAGAGAAGGCTTAGACGTTTCGCCTTGCGCATCAAATTGAGCAGTTGGCCATTTGCGTGCCGATGCCATTACCGCGAGTCGCGCATCGGGGTTCACCACGTGCGGGAAACCAACCGCGCCAAGCAGCGGCGCATCATAAACACTGTCGGAATATGCATAGCTTTGCGCCAAATCGACATTGTGATCTGCGCACCACGCCTTTACCGCATCTAGTTTTCCAGCGGACCAAGCAAATGGACCCACCAGTTGACCCGTATACAAACCTTCGTTATCTACTTCAAATCGTGTAGCGACTACGTCGTCAAAACCCATTTGTCGAGCAAACGTTGCAATGAGATCGTGCGGAGTTGTTGTTGCAAGCACCACTTTCATGCCATTCGCACGATGTTCGTCAATAATGTTTCGAGCGTTAGTTCTTACCAACTGTGCAAGCTGGCCAGCAACTGCATTCGCCGCAGCAACAACTGCGTGACGTGGCTTACCCTTCATTACTGCAACACCCTGTCGAGCAAGCAACATGCTTGGCAATGTTTCACCCACAAGATTGAATACGCGATACAACATGTCTTCGCCAGGAATTCGCGATGTAGAAACCACCCCTGATTCACGTAATGCCGAACTGAGTAGCGGACCTGATGCTTCACCGATCAGCGTGCGATCAAGGTCGATAAACGCTGCTGCACGCGAACTGTGGTTACTCACACTCGCAGGCTATTGACAATTACATGAAGTCTCGGAAACGGGAAAGGCCCCGCTTTGATGCGGGGCCTCTCAACCTACGATCCAGTTGGCTGGGGGAACCATCTGGACACTTTCGGGTGGACCTTGGGGGAGGCCTCACCGCGATATGAGAACAAGTATGCCTTACCCGTGGGTTAGCGTTCAAGGCGAACGGCACGATACTTCCTATCTATTTTCGTGATACCTAGTTCCAAGCCGAGTACCGTATTGGACATGGAGATTCGCCATTTATCCAGCCTGATTGCTATCGCCGACCACGGGTCGTTTTCTGCAGCCTCACGAGCTCTTGGCACGGTGCAAAGCAACGTTTCAGCCCATATTTCGCGCCTAGAAAAGGAACTTGGGGTCAGCCTTGTTGAGCGCACCAGCGGCAAGCTCACCGACGACGGCGAACTCGTTGTGGAACGCGCTCGACGCATCATTCACGAGCTTGAAGATATTGAAGCCGACATTCAAAGCACCGATACCGAAGTTGAAGGTGACACTCGCCTGGGCGTAATTGGAACAACGGGTCGATGGCTGATGCCCCGCCTCCTTCCCGCTCTGAAACGCGAACATCCAAAAGTTCGTGCAATTATTCATGAAGGAAGTTCGTCAACACTGTTGCCGCGATTACTCGCAGGCGATCTGGATGCTGCAATTGTTCACTTCCCCATCGATAATCCAGAACTTGATTTAGTTGAGCTCTTCTCTGAAGATCTGTTGTTGTTAGTACATTCCAATCATCACTGGTCCAATAAGAAATCGATCACACTTACCGAACTTGCTACCGAACCATTGTTGCTTCCGCCTCGCAATACTTCTATGCGTCGAGTAATTGACCGTGCAGCAGGCTCGCAACGCCTTGCACTCACCGCGCAGGCAGAAATTGACGGCGTGCGATTACTTGCTTCATTAGCTTTCGAGGGGTTTGGTGCGGCAATAGTCCCTGCCACTGCAATTCCTGGCTGGCTCAAAGGCGAATATTCACGCGTTGCAATTCCCGAGCTTCCGCCACGAATTGTGGGCTGGGCTTCGCGAAAGCGCCCTCTCCCGAACAAACCCACGCGCGCTGCACTGGACATCACCAAAGCAGTCATCTCCAAGTCGGGTGAACGCCAACCTGGCGTGCGCACTACTCTCTAATCGTGTCAACAGTGTCTCCAGTTTCATCTGGCGTGCAATTACAGCATGCGGTGAAAGGTGCGGCATCTGCAGAAGTTCGTTTTCTTGAACAGGCCGGCCGCAATGTGGTGTGGGTTGACATTGATGCGGAATACCATCGAGGCGCGTTGTCTGCTGAGGCTTCGGGTGTCATTGCCAACGCCGCCACAATTGCGTTAAATCAAAGAATCCCGCTTGTCCTTGCAATGGCCTCTTCTGGGGCTGACATTCTCGAGGGTATTGCAGCACTTCATGGCTGGGGTCAAGCAGCTCGCGCTATCGCCAATTGCTCGGGAGTCATTCCCACCTTCACCATTGTTACTGGGCCAGCCGTATCAGGACCCGCGCTGCTCATTGGTCTCAGCGACTTCGTCATTATGACCGCAGACTCGTATGCGTTCGTTTCTGGCCCGACAATGGTCGCAGAGTTCACCGGTATTGCAATAAGCAATGAAGACCTTGGTGGCACCGATGCGCATGCAAAACAAAGTGGAGTTGCCAGTTTGGTGGTTCCCGATCTCGCATCTGCAGTCGAAGCATTAGAGCAATTACTCACCTTCATTCCAAACAATGTTGATGAACTTGCTCCTCACGTTGAAACTGGCGACCCATCCGGCCGTTTAACACCAGAAGCCGGCGCACTTATTCCAGAGTCGACGACGGGAAGTTATGACGTTCGTAAGGTCATCCGATCAATCGCCGATGATGATTATCTATTTGAAGTTCGTGAACGATGGGCATCAAATGTCATCACTGCATTCATCACCATTGACGGTGAATCGGTTGGCGTGGTGGCAAATCAGCCAATGGTGCTGGCAGGCACGCTTGACATTCCTGCATCACAGAAAGCAGCTCGCTTCGTTTCATTCTGCGACGCATTTAATATTCCACTACTCACACTTGTCGATACGCCTGGCTTCTATCCGGGCAAGGACTTGGAGTGGAGAGGCATGATCCGACATGGCGGACAACTGGTGTTTGCTTATGCCCGCGCAACAGTTCCACGGGTATGCATCATTCTGCGCAAGAGTTACGGCGGTGCCTACATTGTGATGGACTCCAAGACCATGGGTAATGACTTATGTCTCGCATGGCCAACAGCAGAGCTGGCAGTGATGGGCGCCGGACAGGCAGCTGCCATTTTGCAGCGCCGAGCCACCCCGGAAGAACGCGCAGCCTTCGAAGCCGACTACTCCGAACGCCTACTTAATCCGTATGTCGCTGCCGAACGTGGCTACGTAGATTCGGTGATTAACCCCGAGGAAACACGACGTGAAATTTCCTCCGCCTTTGCTATGTTGCGCGATAAGCGCGAGCGACTTACCCCTCGTAAGCACGACAACACGCCTTTATAAAGCCTTCCCCTCTACACTTGTCGGCAGGGAGAGGAAGCTCCCTAACACGATAAGAAGGGAATCACGATGGCTGAAACAATCACCATCATTGATGACCGAACAGGCAAGAAAGTTACTGTTCCGGTTACAGACTCGGTATTCGCGTCGTCTGCACTGCGCGAACTAGACCCCGATTTGCGGATGTACGACCCTGCATTTTTGTCAACGGCAGCATGCCAATCCGCAATTACCTACCTTGATGGCGAAAAAGGAATCCTGCGTTATCGCGGATATCCGATTGAGGAACTTGCTGCTAAATCCACATTTACCGAAGTCGCTTATTTGCTGCTCAATGGCGAACTACCAAACACCCAAGAACTAGCGCAGTGGAACTACGACATCACCCATCACACCATGATTCACGAAAACATGCGCAAGCGATTTGTGGATGGGTTCCATTACGACGCACATCCAATGGGAATGTTTATTTCCGCTGTTGCAGCGTTGGGAACGTTTTATGACGATGCGCGCGATATTTTCAATCCTGAAACGTTAAACAAGCAGATTCTTCGACTGATTGCCAAGGTGCCGACCATTGCGGCAATGACTTACCGATTCTCTGCTGGTCTACCATTCGTGCTCCCAAACAACTCGTTGTCGTATGCACATAACTTCTTGAACATGATGTATCGCATTGGCGATGACTACGAAGTCAACCCAACGCTTGCCCGCGCAATGGACGTGTTATTTATTCTGCATGCGGATCACGAGCAGAATTGCGGCACTACCACCATGCGTGTTGTTGCGAGTGCAAACTCCGACCCGTACTCCGCAACATCGGCTGCTGCCGCAGCACTCTTCGGACCACTACATGGCGGTGCAAACGAAGCAGTCATTCATATGCTCACCGAAATCGGCAACGTTGCAAATGTTCCCGCATTTATAGAGCGCGTGAAAAAGGGTGAAGAGAAACTCATGGGCTTCGGTCACCGTGTCTACAAGAACTTCGATCCACGCGCAGTCATCATCAAGAAGACTGCTTACGAAGTATTTGAAGTAACGGGAATGAACCCGCTGCTCGATATCGCTCTCAAACTTGAAGAAACTGCACTGAAAGATGAATACTTCATCTCACGCAAGCTGTACCCAAACGTTGACTTCTACTCTGGACTTATCTATCAAGCCCTTGGCTTTCCTGAGGAAATGTTCACGGTGCTGTTTGCTATTCCGCGCACTGTGGGCTGGCTTGCACACATGGTTGAGTTACTCGGCGACAAGGAACAAAAAATCAGCCGTCCTCGCCAGTGGTATACCGGCCAAGGCGAGCGTTCGTACACCGACTTACAGAAGCGCTAAAACACTCGCGCTTTAGGCGCCTACATCGATAACGATCTTGCCGGTATTTGCGTTTGCTCCCATGTGTATATGAGCGTGCGCGATGTCAGCAAATGGGTACCTGCAATCAATAACTGGCTTCAAACGTCCCGATTCAAACATCGGAATCACTTCGGCAGCAAAGCGCTGACTGATTGCAATCTTTTCTTCAATTGGACGTGCCCGCAACACCGTTCCTGAAAGCTTTGCGCGCTTTGGCATTAGCCCTGCAAGGTTGAATGACATATTGCCCCCACCCATGACACCGACTTGAACGATGTGCCCCTTCTGAGCAAGAGATGCAACGTTTCGATCGAGATATTCGCCGCCGATCACGCACAACACCACGTCTACTCCCCGGCCACCGGTTGCGGTCTTTACCGCTTCGACAAAATCTTCGGAAGAATAGTCAACAACTACGTCAGCCCCAAGAGCCTGCACTGCCGCAACTTTTCCTGTTGAACACGTTGCGATGACATGTGCACCTATCGCCTTACAAATTTGCACTGCGGCAGTTCCGACGCCAGATGCACCAGCATGCACGAGCGCCCAACGACCGCTCGTGAGACCACCCTGAACAACCAATGCATCCCAAGCAGTAATAAATACTTCGGGAATAGCTGCAGCATCTGCAAGTGATACTCCGTGTGGAATTCGCATGGCTTGTCGCTCATGTACAACAAGCTGCTCTGCATATGCGCCACCACTCACAATGCCCATCACTTCATCACCAACACTCCACGAGCGCACTCGCGAACCCAATGATTGCACTGTGCCGGAGAATTCCATTCCTGGCACTTCATACTGTCCAGGAAAAGGATCTGGATAGAAACCCATGCGCTGCAATAAATCAGCACGATTCAAACTTGTTGCACGTACCTGAACCACAATTTCATCAGGACCAGGCTGAGGGGTAGAGATATCGGCAAACGTTAAGACTTCTGGACCACCGTGGCCGTTAAGAACTACTGCGCGCATGCCTCTACTCTGCCAGAGTTAGGCGAGCGAGAACGCAACGTAACCAGGGAACATTTCTTCTACCCACTTCACTCCGGTTTCACCCATCACGAATCCTGTCGTTGCCAACGCATCTGCCCACATCAGTTGAGGCCCAATGACCGTAAATGAAGCAACCGGCGACACAAGAGCATTTGTCTTGCCGTCCCAAATGTGCATTCCGCGTGCCGAGGTTCCTGAAGTTGCAATGGCAAAGTCAAGAGGAACATCAATCGTGCAACGAACACGCGAATCATCATGAGGGTCAACTACTCCAACGGTCCATAACGCACCTGAGTTCTGTGGTCCACAAGTTTGAATGTCGCCACCCGCTCCCAAATACCAATTGTTCAAACCAGCTTCACGCAATTTCTGTGCAGCCCGTTCCACGACCCAACCTTTAACAAAACCTGCAGGATCAAGCGAGCCATCGGGGCGTCGTGCGCGAAACACTCCACCACTCAAGTGCTCGAGCCACGTACATGCATCCAATACTTCAACAACTTCTTGCGAGGCATCGAGCAAGTGCAACTCGCCTTTATTAATTCGAGAGACTTCGCTGCTTGGCCTAAACGTTGAAAACAGTTGCTCACAACGCTCAATTTCTGCAAGTGCAATTTGCCAAGCGTCCTGAGCTAGCTCCACGTCATCGCAGTCAATATGCCAACTCACAGCCGTGCCCATTGCTTGGGCAACAAATTTCTGCGTAGTGGCTGAAACCGATTGCATTTATTTTGGTCGCGCGTCAAGAACAGCTTGTAAAGCCGAAGAATATGCGCGCCACGACAGAGTTGCCCCTGAAATAGCCCGAACATTGGCGCTATGTGATGAAAGTGATTCTTGTATATAGATCGGCAATGCGTACTGATTAATACTGATTGAGGTTCCACGGTCGTTTGGATACTGCAACACCTGAATGTCGCACAGCACGTTGCCCGGCGTAAAAGTAGTTTGCAATTGGATTGTTCCCCACCTGAAATTGGCAGGAGGACTTTTCACCACATCGCCAGTGCAGGACGTGGTGTCTGCAGCTGGCGCAGCAGTCGCAGGCGCTGCTGTTGCGGGAGTTGCGTTTGCTCCAGCAGCCGGTGTTGCTGTTGCCTGAGGTGTTGCAACCGCTGCGGGGTCAACAATGGTTGTGTCTGTTGATCCACCAATTGCCAATCCCCCGGAAGCGATTTGGCTTGCAGGGTTATCGAGTTGTGAAACAAAGCCAATGCCTAACGCCGATAATGCCACCGCTGGAAACATTTGACGCAACAATGAATGCTGACCGCTTTGATACTTATCTTTTTTACTCACCATGATTTACCACCATGCTCTTTCAGCGTGAATTCGATCTGTGGGAACGCCAGCTTTGCGCGCCCCCTTTTGAACTGCCTTAATTAACGATTCTGGGCCAGCGACAATGACTACTCGGTCTGCAATATCGGGAACGCTTTTGCGAAGCACTTCTGCAGCAAAGGGATCACTCACCTTCAGTGTTGCGCGAGGACCAATAACCGTAAATAATTGACCACCAAGCTTTTTCATCAATGCATCAATTTCTTCTACGTGCACCATTTCTTTTTGTGAATGAGCTCGATACACGATGATCGGTTTGTGATGGGATGAAAGATTCTCGGCAAGCGAAACAATTGGCCCAATTCCTACTCCGCCAGCAACCATGAGCACGGGTTCATTGCCAATGATCTCGGGCGTGCATACGCCGTACGGTCCTTCTATTGCAACCTTTGTTCCCACGCGGATTTTGGTCATCGCGTCACTTGATTCTCCTCGAGACTTAATAGTGAAACGAAGCCCAGCGCTGCTCGGAATTGATGACAAAGAAAACGGATTCGTCTTCCACCACCTTCCAGGCATGAGCTGACGCAACATGTAGAACTGGCCGGCATGCGCGCGATGGCGCGAAATTACTGGGCTATTCAGAGTTACTGCGATGAGTCCAGGGGCTGGATGCGAAACAGCGGAAACTTTGTACGGGTGAAGCAGCGACAGAATCAAGGTGCGCCACCGTGACCAAATAATCCACAACACCACAGCAACGTGTAGACCAACCCATGTCCAACGCGCAAGCTTGTCGGTGGAGAAGTCTGCACCAAGAGTTATTTGGTGCGAGAACGAAAGAGCCAAACCGATGTAAGCGACGAGATGTATGAAATACCACATCTCATACGTCATCGAATTGCGAATTGACCGGATCGAAGTAATGGTCACAACGCCAACGAGCACTGCGCCAACACTGGCCATTGCCATGTAGGGCTCTCCGCCAGTGAGCGACTTCACTGCTGCAAACAAACCGCCTGGCGTCGACCAAGCCCACAGGCTGAACACCACATGCAACAACAGAAAAACAGACATTGATGCACCCAATATTCGGTGCCAGTTAAACATTCGATCAAGCCCATAGCGACGCTCTAACAAAGGTGTGCGCGTGATCAGAATAAGACCGAGGATTCCTGATTCGCTGGCAAGCAGACCCGTAATTTGATCAAGCGATGTAGCAGTTGATGTTGCGGAAAGACCAAGGTTGTTAAACCCGCCGTGATGTGCCCAGATGCCGACAACGACTACAGAAATAAAAGCTAAAAAAGCACCGACGTCAGTATCAAGCAATCGACTTTGGTCTGGCTCACCCAAAACACGGACTTTAGGTGTTCGCTTGTTCATTCACTCATTGTTCCCTACTTGGGTAAGAAACATTCAAGAAATGAGCTATTTGGCCATCTTTTCTTGCAAACGGCGATCCAACGTTTCGAGATATTGCTCGGTGGTCTGCCAAGGAGCTGCTTCGCCGCCAATGAGTAACGACAAGTCCTTCGTCATCTCGCCGCCCTCAACTGCTTCCACACACACTTGTTCGACTTTGCGCGCAAAGTCGATAAGCGCTGGTGTGTTGTCAAGTTTTCCACGGTGTTCGAGTCCACGTGTCCAGGCATAGATAGATGCAATTGGGTTGGTCGAAGTCTTCTTGCCAGCTTGATGATCGCGATAGTGACGCGTCACCGTTCCGTGTGCGGCTTCAGACTCCAGCACTCGCCCATCTGGCGTAGCCAATACCGAAGTCATCAACCCGAGTGAACCAAACCCTTGAGCGACAATGTCGGATTGGACGTCTCCGTCATAGTTTTTGCATGCCCACACGTATCCGCCTTCCCAACGCAACATGCATGCAACCATGTCATCAATGAGGCGATGTTCGTATGTGAGCCCTTGCTTGTCGAACTGAGCTTTAAATTCAGTGTTGAAAACTTCTTCAAACAAGTCTTTGAAGCGTCCGTCGTATGCCTTCAAAATGGTGTTCTTTGTGCTGAGGAACAGCGGGTAATTGCGCTGCAATGAATAATTCATAGTTGCACGCGCGAAATTTCGAATGGACTCATCAAAGTTGTACATGCCCATCACGACACCGGAACCTGTGAAGTCGGCAACTTTCATTTCAATTGGCTTACTTCCGTCTTTTGGAACGTAGGTCATGGTGACTGTTCCTTCGCCAGGAATGCGGAAGTCGGTTGCTTTGTACTGATCGCCGTGTGCATGACGTCCGATCACAATTGGTTTAGTCCAACCCGGTACGAGCTTCGGAATATTCTGACAAATAATTGGCTCACGAAAAACCACGCCATCCAGAATGTTGCGAATGGTTCCGTTCGGCGACTTCCACATTTGCTTCAAGTTGAATTCTTTTACGCGGGCTTCGTCTGGGGTGATCGTTGCACACTTCACGCCAACACCGTGTTTCACAATGGCATTCGCCGAGTCGATGGTTACCTGATCGTTTGTAGCATCACGATTTTCGATGCTCAGGTCGTAGTACTCAAGATTGATATCGAGATACGGGAGAATGAGACGGTCCTTAATGAACTGCCACATGATGCGCGTCATTTCATCGCCATCAAGTTCGACTACTGGGTTTACGACTTTGATTTTGGTTGCCATTGCTGAGCTCCGATGCCGAGTTTGACCAACTTGTATCTGACTTGTACACAATAGCCCACGTGTCAATTCCGGCGCTCGCTACCGATCAAACCACCTCCGCCCCGTACCATCTGTCTGTGGATTTTGACTGGTCGCCAGAG
>JALQUZ010000018.1 GCA_023263695.1 Ilumatobacteraceae bacterium | reverse complement strand
GCTGGTCGTCCCGGTAGCGGACCTGGTGGTCCTGGTGCTGGTCGTCCCGGTAGCGGACCTGGTGGTCCTGGTGCTGGTCGTCCTGGTGGCGGACCTGGTGGTCGCGGAAACGGTCAACGCCGTTCGCCAAAGAAGAAGTCACGTGCACGTCGTCGTCAAGACTTCGACGAAATGTTGCCACAGGCAACCACTTCGTATTCACAAAGCAACGCACCAGTTCCTGAAGGTGTTGTCATTATCGAACGCGGATCATCGGCGCAAGAGTTTGCACCGAAGCTGAATCGCACATCTGCAGACGTCGTTCGTTACCTCATGGAACACGGCGAAATGGTTACAGCAACCATGACGCTTGCCGACGAGCAAATGGAATTATTTGCACTTGAAGTTGGTGCAGAAATTTTGTTGGTCGAACCGGGTCAGCAAGAAGAAATGGAATTGCAAGCGTTGTTCGACGATTCGGACGACGACACTCCAGAACTTCAGCAACCGCGTTCGCCAATTATTACGGTGATGGGCCACGTCGACCACGGTAAAACCACATTGCTCGACCGCATTCGCTCGGCAAATGTCGTTTCAGGTGAAGCTGGTGGAATCACTCAGCACATTGGTGCATATCAAGTCGAAAAAGATGGCAAGTCCATCACGTTCATTGACACTCCTGGTCACGCTGCGTTTACCAAAATGCGCGCCCGTGGTGCTCAAGTCACCGACATTGTTGTGTTGATGGTTGCTGCAGACGACGGTGTGATGCCACAAACCATTGAAGCAATTAGCCACGCTCGTGCTGCTGAAGTTCCAATCGTTGTTGCCATCAATAAGATCGACAAAGACAACGCCGATGTTCCTCGCGTTATGGCTCAGTTAGCAGAACATGAGCTCACGCCTGAAGCATGGGGCGGCGAAACCATCGTTGTGGAAATGGCTGCACAAAGCGGTCTTGGAGTAGACGACCTGCTCGAACAACTCAGCGTTGTTTCCGAGGTTGGGGAACTTACTGCCAATCCAACAGGACGCGCTAAGGGAATTGTGCTGGAAGCACAGCTCGACATTGGTCGCGGTCCAGTTGCCACCATCTTGGTAGACAAGGGAACGCTAAAAGTTGGCGATCCAATCGTTGCTGGTGCTGCATGGGGCAAAGTGCGTGCACTCATTAACGACAAGGGTCAGCAAATCAAAGAAGCTGGCCCATCAACTCCAGTTCAAGTGCTTGGTCTCAGCGCAGTGCCAGGAGCCGGAGACGAGTTCCGCGCGGCACCAAACGAAAAGACTGCCCGCACCGTTGCCGAATCGCGCGAACAGCGTTATCGCACGTTGAATCAGCGTGGTGATGCACGAGTTCAGCGTGGTGTGAAGTTGGAGGACATCTTCACGCAAATTCAGGCTGGCGAAGTGGCAACGCTAAACGTCATTATCAAGGCCGACGTGCATGGTTCGCTTGAAGCCGTGACTGAAAGCTTGCGCAAGCTCGAACGCGATGAAGTGCGTGCAGCCTTTGTGCACCGTGCCGTCGGTGCAATCACCGAAAACGACATTGCGCTCGCTGCAGCAACGAACGCAACTTTGATTGGTTTCAATGTTCGTCCCGATCGCAAGGTTCGCGACTTGGCCGAAGCTGAGGGCGTAGAGATTCGTACCTACGAAATCATTTACAAGCTCATCGAAGACATCGAAAAGGCCATGAAGGGCATGCTCGCGCCAGAGTTCGAAGAAATGGTCACTGGCGAAGCAGAAGTGCGCGAAGTGTTCAAGTCTCCAAAGGTGGGTGCGATCGCTGGTTGCGTAGTTCGCACGGGTGTAATTACTCGTGGATCAAAAGTTCGCTTCTTGCGTGACGGAACCATTATTTGGAAGGGCGCTATTCAATCGTTGCGCCGCTTCAAAGATGACGTCCGAGAAGTTCGTGAAGGTTTCGAATGTGGTATCAGTTTGTCTGACTTCCAAGACTTGAAGCAGGGCGACCTCATCGAAACATTTGAATTGCGCGAACTCGCACGCGACTAATACTGCACTCACGACTAAGGTCTAGGCATGGCCGCAGATCTTGAGTTCTATTTCGATCCAGTTTGCCCTTGGGCTTGGATCACATCGCGTTGGGTAACCAATGTTCAACAACTCCGCAATTATGAAGTGTCGTGGAGATTCATCAGTTTGAAAATGATTAATGCCGAGCGTGGATACGCAGGGCACGAAGCATACGAACTCATTCACAACGCCGGTCTCGCTGGATTGCGAGTTGCAAGCGCCGCACGAGCGCAAGGTGGAAATGCCAGTGTTGCGGCGTTGTACACAGCACTTGGCAATGCCATTCATATTGGTGGACGACGCGAAGAACTGGTGAAAGATCCACACGCGTTTTTGCTTGCGGTAGTTGCCGATGCAGGGCTACCTTCGGAGATCGCAGCTGCACATGACGACTCCACTCACGATGAAGTGATTCGTTACGAAACTGAGGCTGCACTCAGCCGAACAGGAAAAGATGTGGGAACACCAATCCTCACGTTTAATCCGAAAAGTACAAATGAAGCCAGTTTGTTCGGGCCAGTTATCTCTAAAGCACCACAGGGAGATGAAGCGCTGAAACTGTGGGATGCCGTTCAGACCATTGCCGAATCTGGCGTTGCTGAAATAAAGCGGTCACTGCGCGCAGCGCCACAATTTGACTGAGCTCGTGTAATGAAAGTTGTGTATACCGACGCTCATTTGGGTCATAACCCGCAGGAAGAAATAGCGGAATCTGGCTCGCACTCACCGCATGAACACACTGCTCGCGCAGAAAACATTCGCGAGGTATTGCAGGCAGACCAGTCAATGCAATTTCTAGCCCCGTCAGAATGGGGCGTAAATCCGATCAACGCCGTGCATAACCCTGGTCTGAACAACTTTCTCATTTCGGCATGGGACGATTACCAGCGCGAAGTGCGACCAAGCAGGGAAGTGGTCCCCGATTTTTTCTATCGACCATCAATGCGTGAGGCGATGTCGCAACTTGAAGAGCCGACCGCCGCAAATGCTCGACTGGGCTGGTGGTGTTTCGAAACGACGACACCAATTACACAGGGTTCATACATTGCGGCACGCGGAGCTGTGGACACTGCACTTACCGCAACGCAACTGGTGCTGAGTGGCGACAAGTTCTCCTATGGGTTGTGCAGACCACCGGGACACCATGCAACCACCGATTTGTATGGCGGATATTGCTTTTTTAACAACGCAGCAGTTGCGGCGCATCACGTGGCATCTACTACTGGATCAAAGGTGACCGTGCTCGATGTGGACTATCACCATGGCAATGGCACGCAGCAAATTTTCTATGGTCGTGACGATGTTCAGTATGTGTCGTTGCATGGCGACCCAAAACGCGCGTACCCGTACATCACGGGTTTTGCAGACGAAAAAGGCGAGGGCAAAGGTCGTGGTGCTACGACCAACATTCCACTTGCGGCAAAAACTGATGACGACATGTTCCTTGACGCACTCGACAAGTCGTGTGAGGCAATAGAGGCTTTTGGACCATCAATGCTCATTGTTTCATTGGGGCTAGACACCTATGTAACCGATCCAATCTGTGACCTTGCAGTTACTCGCGACGGATTCACTCGCAGTGGTGCTCGCGTGCGTGGGTTGAACTTGCCAACAGTGGTGTTGCAAGAGGGTGGTTACGACCTAGAGAACCTAGGCCTCAACGTGCAGGCTTGGCTGCACGGGCTTGAGTCATAACGATTGAAGTTTGTTTAGTAGTTCCTGCGGCGAGCCATTGCATTGTTCCAGTTCATCGGCGTGTAAAACAACGTGAATGCTTGACTGATTTCTGCC
This sequence comes from Ilumatobacteraceae bacterium, assembly GCA_023263695.1. Classification (GTDB taxonomy): domain Bacteria; phylum Actinomycetota; class Acidimicrobiia; order Acidimicrobiales; family Ilumatobacteraceae; genus UBA3006. Next base: position 20,279 of record JALQUZ010000018.1, on the reverse strand, counting down.
AAGAACAATTGGGTACTGTCCATTCGCGGCTTGCATCACGTCTGCTGGAGCATCATTGATGTGAAATGTGGTGAACGGAATTGGTAGTGCAGATTCGCATGCTTGCCAATCTGCTCGTTTCGTAAATAATCCATGCGTAATGTCGCAAAGCGAGCAATGACGTAGACCCAAACGGGCACCGATCCAATAGGAAATTTCACCCAACACTGTGGATTCGGCGTTATACACACCGATGAATTCGGTGAATTGGCTGGAAGATTCAGTCATGGCTTACACCGGTCGCTGCAATAGCGAACTTGGTCCCAAACTTTCGCCCATTTCTTACGCCACTCGAATGGGCGGTTGCAGGTCGCGCATGTTTTTGGGGCGAAACCGTTCTTGGTCCGGGCAATACGACTCATATCAGTGCAGAGTAATTCATGGTCTGGTCCATTGCTTTACGCTGAAGCAATGAGTTTGCCGACAATTTGGGTCTTCGGCGATCAATTGAATCGCAGCATTGGTGCATTATCCGGCGCAACGCCACTTACGCATCGGGTGTTGCTTGTTGAATCTACTTCAAAAATTACATCACGCAAGTGGCATATCCAGCGCGTGCATTTCATCGTGGCTTCCATGCGCAAGTTTGCTAACGAATTGCGAACTGAAGGATTTCATGTTGATTATCGCTATGCGGGCTCGATGGCACAGGGAGTCGCGGAGCATGTTCGCGAGTTCGCACCACCTGAAATTGTGGCGACAGAGCCAAACAGCTATGCAGCGCGATTGTTGGTAGCGGAACTCGGTGTTCGTACCGTTCCATCAAATCAATTTCTTTGTCACCCATCTGAGTTCCAAGGGTTTCTTGGAACACGGAAATCAATCAAGATGGAAGATTTCTATCGCTGGCAGCGCAAACAACTGAACGTGTTGATGGACGGCAATGAGCCAACGGGTGGCCGATGGAACTTTGACGAAGAGAATCGCCAGCCACCGCCAAAAACAGGGCATGATCGCTGGCCCGAACCCGAAAGGTTCGAATTGGACGAATTAGACCGAGCCGTAATCGAGTCTGTGCAAAAGCATTGCTTTGGCAAATTGCCAGAAGGGCAATGGGCGACGACAAGAGATGGCGCGCTCGAGCGTTTGCGATTCTTTGTCAAACATGTGTTGCCAATGTTTGGTGAGCACGAAGACGCCATGCTCACTTCCAATTGGCATCTCGCTCATTCACTGCTTTCGCCCTACCTGAATATTGGCTTACTGCTTCCTGGTGAAGTGGTTGAAGCTGCGCAATCTGCATTTCGAGACGGTGGCGTGCCGCTGAATTCTGCGGAGGGTTTCATTCGGCAAATCATCGGTTGGCGTGAATACATCTGGAATTGCTACTGGCAATGGATGCCCGAATATGCCCACATGAATGTGCTTTCGGCAGATGTGGATTTGCCTCCAATGTTTACGGATCCTGCAAAAACATCTATGGCGTGTATGAAATCAGTACTTAGCGGTGTGAATGAGCGCGCATATTCACACCATATTGAGCGACTCATGGTGCTTGGCAATTTTGCTCTCATTGCCGGCATTAGTCCTCAGCAACTCACTCGATGGATGTGGAATAGCTACATTGATGCCGCTGAATGGGTAATGGTTCCCAATGTTGTTGGTATGTCGCAATATGCGGATGGGGGAATGCTGGCAACGAAGCCATATGCAAGTGGCGGCGCTTACATCGACCGCATGAGTGATCATTGCAAGGGCTGCGTGTATGACCGAAAGAAGCGCACAGGAGATGACGCATGTCCGTTTACGGTGTTGTATTGGGATTTCTTCATGCGTCACCAGGATCGCTTTGTAAAAAACCCACGAGTTGCGCGCCAGGTTCGCGCCGCGCAACAATTGCAAGACAGAGAAGAACTCCAAGTTGTAGCGGTATCAATGATGAAAAAGCTGAGTGAGGGAACTCTCTAAATCGACTTAATGTCGTTAATTACTTGTGTCCAACGAGTTGGATCACTTGCGTAAGGCGCATAGAAACTCAAGCGGTCAATCACATCGCCGTATCGCTTGTTCAGTTCTGGAGCAACCTGTTCAGGCGAACCAACAACGGCAAACGTGTTCAGAATCTCGTCGGTAATGAGATTTCCCATTTCTTCCCACTTGCCAACTTTGGAAAGCGAATTCAACTGGCCCTGCAATTCTCCCCAGCCATGCAGTTCAAGAACACCGCTATACGCAGGTGTACTTCCGTAAAATGCAATTTGCTGACGTGTTCCCGCTGCTGCGGTGGTCATCTCTTCGTTGGTGGAACCCGTCACGACAAAGCTTGGGCCGACTATTTCGAACCCGTCCATAGTTTTGCCTGCTTTTGCGCGGCCACGTGCAAGCGCAGGAAGAGTCACTTCACGTAGGTAGCGCTCCGTAGTGAAGCCATGACAAATAAATCCGTCACATACTTCGCCGGCAACTTCGGTCATCAGCTCACCAACACCGGCAAGGAATATTTTCGGAACTCCGAAATTTTCTAGGTCGCGTTTGTCTGGTGTAAAAAATGGTGTCATCAACGTGTGGGTGTAAAACTCGCCGCGAAACTGCAGCGGTTCACCAGTGAGCCAGGTTCCCCAAATGGCTCGTATTGCTTGAATCATTTCGCGCATGCGTGGAGCAGGGTGGCTCCATTCCATGCTGAATCGCTTGGTGATGTGTGGCTTGATTTGACTTCCCAGCCCCAAGATAAATCGACCTTGCGAAAACGACTGCAAGTCCCAACCGATATTTGCGAGCGTCATGGGGTTGCGCGCAAACGCAACGGCAATAGATGTGCCTATTTCGAGTGTCGAAGTATGTTCTGCTGCCAGAAGAAGCGGGAAGAACGGGTCGTGTGCGGTTTCCGCTGTCCATCCACCTGAATATCCAGCGGCCTCAAGCGCTTGGGCAGACGATGCGGCATTCGTCAAATTGTTAGAGATGCCGCCATCAAGTTTCATATGGAATTGCGGCGAAGGTGAAGTAGATGCATGCCGTCCATATTCAAAGCAGATTCTTGGGTTGGCAGTTTCCTGCATTCACTCCAATCCTTTTCAATGCTTCTGGCAGTGTCGAGGAGTAGAGGCAAATATCGTTCGCGAATGATTTCTTTACCAATTTCAGAGGTATGTGTTCCTAAGCCAATAGCTGCAACTACGTGGCCGTCTTCGCCATGAAGCGGGGCGGCAATTGCTTGAACGCCATATTGCAAGTCTTCATCGCTTTCCGCCCAACCCTGGTCGCGCACAGTTTGCAATCGTGGACGTATTTGCTCAGCGGTGTACCGAGTGCGAGGCACATACATTGACAGCGAGGGTGTGCTGAGTACTTCCTGCAATTGAGAATCGGGAACTGCTGCAAGTAGCACTCGACCCAACGCCGTGCTTGCAGAAGGCAGGCGGGCTCCAACGGTCACACCAACGCTCACGATCTTGGGTACCTCAACTCGTCCCGTATACACAATGTCGCTTCCGTCAAGTTCGGCAAGCGAAACAGTTTGGTCCACTTGTTTGGAAAGGTTTTCCATGTGAGGCTTTGCTGCCCCATATAGGCCAAGAGCCGAAACGTATGCCATGCCAAGGTCCACCACTTTCGGGGTGAGCGAGTAGAAGTTGTCTTGACTACGTACGTAACCAAGTTCTTCAAGCGTGAGGAGCAACCGAAGAACAGTTGGACGTGCAAGAAACGTGCGCTCAGAAATTTGAGAAATGGTTTGCTTCATATGAATGCGATCAAAAGATCGAATCACTTCCAAGCCTCTAGCAAGTGCTTCGACGAAATCTTTCCTAGAACTCTCTGGCATGCAATTCCCCCGAAGTTGGGCCGTTATCCACACCGTAGTCGCAGGATTGGGGGGGGCTAGTCCGCTTGGTTGTCTCGCAAAAACTGCTCGAGTTCGGCTGCCAATTCGTCTCCACTTGGTAATGGCCCGCCACCAAAACCAGCCGTTGGCATGCCGTTGTCGCTGTGCATGTTGTCGAATGCCGTTTCTAGTTGGGAAAGCATTGCAAGGTGTTCGCTATTGCCTCGAACTAATTCGTCAAGCCTTTCACGTTGTGCATTTGCCTGATCTCGAAGTCCCTCGCCGCTAACGGAGATACCTCCGGTGTCGCATACTGCAGCAATAAGCGCTGCTGCAGCTGCTGGATAACTCATGGAAGCCACGTAATGGGGCACCTGTGCCCATAGGCCTACCGACTGAATTCCTGCGTTGAACATGGCTTGCTCCAGCACGGCCTCCATGCCTGCGGGCACATCGACCGAGCTCTTGATAAATGGAAGGAGCGATGACAAGTGCGCGTCAGGTGAGGTGCACGAAATTTTCACAGCGCGAGTGTGTGGTGTAGCTATCGGGTAAGCGCCCATTCCCAGCATTCGCCGCACATTGAGTTTTTCGCTCAGTTCGACAACGCATTGTGCAAAGTGTTGCCAACGTGAATCGGGTTCTGGTCCGGTCAGCAATAAGACAGCTTCGTTGTTTGCATCGTGACCCACCATGATGCGGGGAGCAGACCAATCGAGTTTGGTGATCACGCCATCGCGCAATTGCATCAGTGGTCGCCGTGCGCGGTAATCCACAAACGTGTCGCCATCAAATTCAATGAGTGGAATTGCATTGGTTTCGGTAATCAGTGCTTCCATAGCGGCCGCTGCCGCAGCGCTTGCATCGATCCACCCGGTCATCATGGCAACCAAAATGGGTTGCTTCAGGTCCGGCAGTTTTCCGTCGAAATCGGGGGAGATTCTGTAGTCGGTCATTCCACGCGTCAGTGTAGGCGCGAAAGCAAGTGCTCGGCTTTTTCTGCGGCCGTTTCTACTTGTGTTTTAAATGCATCAAACGCTTGCGGGTCGTGTTCCCCCATTGCGCCAGAAATGTATCGGGCATATACGCCTTCAATGATGCACGCCAATTTCCAGAATGCAAATGAAACATAAAAGTCAAGGTGCGAAATGTCACGGCCAGATACCTGGGCATAACGTTCGGCAAGTTGTTGACGGTTGAGGAAACCCGGGGCGGTGGTAGTGGCAAAATTATTTGCGCCTGAATCATCATCTGGGCCAGTCCAATACACCATGAGTAATCCGAGGTCGGCCATTGGGTCGCCAAGTGTGCACAACTCCCAGTCCAACACGGCAGCGATGTTCCCTTGAGTATCAATCATGCAATTGTCTAGGCGGTAATCGCCGTGCACAATGGTTGCTGGCCCTTGCTCGGGAATTCGCTTTAACAGCTCATCATGCACTCGGTCGATGGAAGGGAGTTCGCGGGTCTTTGACGCATTCCATTGTCCATACCACCGCTTTAGTTGTCGCTCGATGTAGCCCTCGTGTCGTCCAAGTTCGCCGAGCCCAACCTCGGCAGGTACGACTCGATGAATTTTCGCCATGGTGTCAATGAGTGAATTGCTCGCATTCAGTCGTGCTGCTTCGGTCAGTTCACGTCGTGCGGTTTCGTTATCGCGAATGATGAGACCATCAATAAACGACATCACATAAAACGGCGCATCGTTCACTTCGGTATCTACACACAGTCCAAGGGCTGGAGCAACAGGTACTTGCGAATCATGTAAGGCAGAAATAATGCGGTGTTCGCGACCCATGTCGTGGGCGCTGGCGAGTGCATGGCTCAGTGGTGGACGTCGTAGCACGTAGCGGTTGCCTAAGGCATCGGTCACTTTGAACGTGAGGTTTGAGTGTCCACCCGCAATCAAGTCAAAAGTAAATGGAGCGGTTGCTCCAGCGACGTGTGATGTCAGCCAAGCGGAAACGCGGTCTTCACGTATTCCGGCAGGCACTGAATGAGGCGAATTCATCACCGCCAAACTAGTCATTTCGTACAACTTTTACGAAGCCAAACTGGGCATTGGCTGTAGCGTTCCGTGCATGACCATTGATGTCACCGACGCAACGTTTCAAGTGGAAGTTCTTGACCGCTCAAGTTCGGTCCCGGTCATCGTTGATTTGTGGGCGCCATGGTGCGAGCCATGTAAGACACTCGGACCAATTTTGGAGAAATACTGCGATGCCACGAACGGCCAAGTGGTGTTAGCGAAAGTAAACGTCGATGAAAATCCGTCCATTTCCATGGCTTTTCAAGTGCAAAGCATTCCAGCGGTATTCATCATGAAAGATGGCGCAGTAATGGACGGGTTCGTTGGCATGAAGCCGGAACATGTCATTAAAGATCTCGTTGAAGCGCTTATTCCACTCGGAGAGGCCGCTATGCAACCAGTGGTAGAGGATGCACGTGAACCCGAACCATTGGTTATCAACGACGACTTTGACAATGAACTCGCAGGTTTGCTTCCGCAGGTTAAGACCGACGAGGTTGCTAAGTCTCGATATCTCGAAATTCTTGACATCATGGGCGTAACTGACCCTCGAACTGCTGTGTATCGCAGAAAACTGACTGCACAACTCTTTTAATTTCGCACACATGTAGTCGTGTATCAGCGGCTGATAGAAGCAATTCAGTGGTTCGGGATTCGTCGCGCCGTTACTAGTTCATTTGCGGTCGTAGTCATTGGAGTGGGCGCATGGTGGGTGGTTCGTGTTCCTCCGGTTCCCGTTGAATCCACTATTTCCTTTACCAGTTCATCAGTTACACGCAATCAAGACTCGTTTCCTGAAGTAACTCCTGCAATTTCGCTCACCATCGTTGTGCATGTTGCTGGGGAAGTGAAGAACCCAGGTGTGTACACATTGCCAAGTGGAGCCCGAATGATTGACGCAGTTACTGCGGCAGGAGGTGCAACTGCACGTGCCGACCTTGAAGTCATTAATTTGGCAACGCCACTCGTTGACTCTTCGCAAATTTATGTTCCTGCAAAAGGAGTGGCAGCTCACCCAACATTTGCGCGTCCTCAGCCTGGTATCAATGGCGTTGTATCAAGTTCAAACAATGTGAGTGCAAGTGGTTTGGTCAACATTAATCGTGCGTCGGTAACTGAACTTGATGCACTTCCTGGAGTAGGTCCATCGACTGCACAAGCAATAGTTGAGTATCGGGTTGCACACGGCCCATTTGCATCGCCTGAAGATTTATTGAATGTGAAAGGGATTGGCCCCGCGAAATTTGAAGCAATGCGAAAACTTGTTGGGGTGTAAATGCGGGACTACAACGCGCCAAGTACAACAGTGCTAATTGCCAACGAAAGCAACGCGCCAACCCATATACCTATTGCAAATGGTCGAACCTCTTGCAGCCATTCTGGCCAGCCAGTTACCGCTTTTCGCGTGGCGCGCAAAGCCGAAATATGTCCTACGGCAAACCACATCACCATGCTGAGAAAAAATGCCAGCAAGTATGCCGAATTCGAGGAAACTGCTGGCACTCCAAGCATCGGTAAAACAGGCAAGGCAACAAGCAGAAACATAAATCCGAGTATTCCAAGCAATGAACCTGGCAGTGCCACAAGCAACAATCCAACTAGTGAAATGGCGAGAGAGGCTCCAACTGCAATCAAGCCGCCACGTTGGCGTACCTGTGTGCGGTGAAAAACAATCCCGTCGTGCATCACCCTGTAATCGTACGAGCAATTGTGGGTTTTTCTGGGCTAATGCATCGCCGGGTGGTCATACTCGGCATGTGCTCGGTGGCGTTGCTTCTGCATGGGGGTGCGCAGTGGTCACAATTGCATTCTGCAAGCAGTGCGCCATTTCGCGGCTATGTCCGAGTCGTTGAGGACCCCATTGCAAAATTTGGTGGCACGCAAGTGGTGCTTGAAATTGAAGGGAAGCGATATCTTGCCCTGGCACATTCGGTTGCCGGAAGACGAATTTTGGCTAGCGAAGCAGGCAATGTGATGCGCGTTGGTGGGGTGCGTGCCGCAATGCCCAACACATCATTACTGCGATATGCGTCTCGACACATCGTTGGAACGTTTGCCGTCGAGTTCGTAGATGAACAAATTTTTCCGGCGTCCCCACTGTTTCGAAGTGCAAACAAAACACGTGCCACCATGCTGCGTGCTTCTCAACTCATGCCTCGCGAGGATGCAGCACTATTCATGGGCCTGGTAATGGGCGACGACCGAGCGCAACCGCGCAGCATGATCACGTCATTTCGCAAATCTGGACTCTCACATTTGACAGCAGTCTCTGGTCAGAACGTTGCATTCGTGTTGACGGTGTTTGGCACGTACATCAATCGTGCGCGCACCTGGTGGCGGCTGGGTCTAACGCTGTTTTTGCTTGGTTGGTTTGTAGTGATGACTCGGGCAGAGCCTTCGGTTCTTCGTGCGGCAATGATGGCGTCCATGTCGGCTGTGGCATTTGCACGTGGTCGAGACCTCTCGGCGCAACATGCTCTGGCATATTCAGTACTGGCTCTATTTGTCATTGATCCACTTCTCGTTTTGTCGATTGGCATGTGGATGTCGGTGTTAGCTACGTGTGGGCTGGTTTTTGTGACACCAAAGTTGAAACAGCATCTGCGCGCACCTCGATGGATTAACGAGCCACTCGCTACAACACTTGGTGCACAGTTGGGTGTACTGCCTATTTCACTGTTGATGTTTTCATCTGCACCTGCAATTTCATTGGTCACCAATTTGCTTGCCGTACCAGTTGCTGGGTTTGTCATGCTCGTAGGGCTTCCACTTGCATGCGTGTGTGGATTGTTGATCACATTCATAGGTCCTGCCATAAGTCCGCTGTGCGCGGTGGCAATGCTGCCTATTCAATGTGCAACTCGCTGGGTGTGGTGGGTGGCAGTGGTGGGAGAGCGCGTGTCTCCACATGGACTAGCGAACGCATTGTTGTGGGTGGTTTGGGGCATTTTTCTCGTGGTACTACACCGATCTGCGAGAATACACACGTGACGGTGTATCTCATTACGGGTAGTGATTCGCGATTGGTTTCATCGAAACTCACCGACCTCACTACCGATCTGATAGGAGACGGCGATCGCAACACCATGTTCGAGAGTCACGATCTCGAGTCGGTCACTGCCGATGAACGAGAGTCCGCAATTGCAAATGCCGTCATGGGTGCCCAAACCGAGTCACTGTTTGGCGATCAACGAGTAGTGGTGCTTCGAGGCTTGCAGGAAGCCACAGTCGATCAACTGAAACCATTGGTGAAGTATCTCGAGCGACCACTCGACGTTACGCACTTGGTAATTACGGCTGAAGGCAAGTTGGCGAAGTCCACAACCGATGCATTGAAGGCTGCAGGAGCCACAACGTTTAACACTTCGCCGCCAAGTCGCAAGAACGACCTCACTACATGGTTTATGGAGCAGTTCACCGAAGCTGGCCTCAAGCTCGATTCTGCAGCTGTTGCATCAATCATCGAGTGGCTCGGGCAGGACCAAGCGCGATTGCCGTCACTGATCGATGTGCTGTCGTCTACCTATGGCACTGCAAAGAAACTTAATAGTTCTGATGTCGAACCATTCCTTGGTGATCAGGGAAGTGTGCTGCCGTGGGACTTAACCGATGCCATCGATAAGTCCGATTCCAATACTGCGCTGGTGATGTTGCGACGCATGTTGCGAAGTGGTGAATATCACCCGCTTCAAGTGATGTCGCTCTTGCATGGTCATTACACAAAACTGATGAAGTTAGACGGCCCTGACGTGCGCACCACTCAAGATGCCATGAGCCTCATCGGTTCGAAAAGCGACTTCCAGGCAAAGAAGTATCTGAGCACGTATCAGCGCATGGGCTCACGCAATGTTTCGTCGGCTGTGCAGTTGCTGGCTCGTGCAGATATCGACTTGCGCGGAGGCAAAGACTTAGAAGAAGAACTGACGATGGAAATTTTGATTGCTCGACTCTGCCGATTAGGCGGAGGAGCGCAACGCGTTACTTCGCGGCGTTGATCTTCTTCATCAGGCGGCTCTTCTTACGAGCTGCCGTGTTTGGGTGAATCACACGCTTTGCCGAAGCCATGTCGAGGCGCTTTACAGCGATGCGAAGTGCTTCTGGGTTGTCATCGGTTCCGATGGTGTCAACAGCATTCTTGATACGGGTGCGAACTTCGCTCTTGGTTGCGCGATTGCGCGAGGTTGCCTTGGCGTTCGTGAGAATTCGCTTCTTTTGGCTCTTGATATTTGCCACTTCGAGTAACCGTCTTTCGTTCTGTTGTTCCGTGAATTTCGGGACTCTTTAGGCTAACAGCGACACCCACGAGCCCCCAACTGTAGAATTTGAGGGCTGAAGCGTCGTTTCTCACCCCAAACCAGCGGCCCAGCAGAACAGCATCGCCCACATGGATCTCGCCAACATCCGCAATTTCTCGATCATTGCCCATATCGACCATGGCAAGTCGACCCTCTCTGACCGCATTTTGGAGATTACTGGGGCGGTGCAGTCACGTGACATGCGTGCTCAGTATTTGGACAGCATGGATTTAGAGCGTGAGCGCGGAATCACCATCAAGGCACAAAACGTTCGCGTGCCGTGGAAAAACAATTGGTTGCACCTCATCGATACACCGGGTCACGTGGACTTTGGTTACGAAGTGAGTCGCTCGCTTGCAGCATGCGAGGGAGTGGTGTTGGTGGTGGACGCTGCACAAGGAATTGAAGCGCAGACACTCGCCAACTGTTACCTAGCGCTTGAAAGCAACTTAGAAATTGTTGCCGTGCTGAACAAGATTGACTTGCCGGCTGCTGACCCTGATCGTTATGCCATGGAGATTGAAAAAGTTTTGGGCATTCCAGCCGAAGACATTTTGCGAATTTCTGCAAAGACGGGCGCCGGTGTTCCTGAATTGCTTGACGCGGTGGTGGAACGTATTCCTGCTCCGAAGGGCGATATCGATGCGCCACTGCAGGCACTCATTTTTGACTCTCAGTACGACACCTACCGAGGAGTGGTGTCAAGCGTTCGCGTCATGAACGGTCGAATGAGTAGCGGCAGCAAATTGTTGTTCATGCAAACGAAAGCAACACATGAAGTGTTGGAGATTGGTGCACGTATGCCGGCACCAACTCCAGTTGCCGAACTTGGTCCAGGTGAGGTGGGTTATCTCATCGCTGGAATTAAAGATGTAGGTGAAGCACGAAGCGGTGAGACAGTAACCACGTTTGCCGATCCGGCTTCGAACCCACTCGATGGATATCTTGATCCGAAACCGATGGTGTTCTGCGGACTGTTCCCAATTGACGGCGACGACTTCGAGAACCTTCGCGAAAGTTTGCAACGCCTGAAACTCAACGATGCATCTATTACCTACGAACCAGAATCCTCTGGCGCGCTGGGTTTCGGATTTCGTTGCGGCTTCCTTGGCCTGTTGCACATGGAAATTGTGAAGGAACGTCTCGAGCGCGAATTCAATCTTGCACTCATTGCTACTGCTCCTTCGGTGGAGTACATGGTGCACAGAACTGACGGCCAAGTGCTTAAGGTAGACAACCCAGCGGACTTGCCACTCACGAACTACATCGCGTCAATCGAAGAACCGTTTTTCCGAGTCAGCATTATTACGCCAAAGGAATACACCGGGTCGCTTATGGAGCTGTGCCAAGAGCGCCGAGGCGAACTCATCAAGTTGGAGTATCTGTCGCCAGAACGCGTGGACATGCAGTATTCAATGCCGCTTGCCGAAGTAGTGGTTGACTTCTTTGACCAGTTGAAGAGCCGTTCGCAGGGCTATGCCAGCTTGGATTACGAACTTGCTGGTTACCGCCCAAGTGATCTGGTGCGCGTAGATATTTTGTTGAATGCACTGCCAGCAGATGCCTTCAGCACCATTGTGCATCGCGATAAGGCTTACAACTATGGAAACCGCATGTGTGGCAAATTGCGTGAGCTCATTCCACGACAAATGTTCGATGTGCCAATTCAGGCTGCAATTGGTGGTCGAATTATCGCCCGCGAAACGGTAAAGGCAAAGCGTAAAGACGTGCTTGCAAAATGTTATGGCGGCGATATTTCTCGTAAGCGCAAACTTCTTGAAAAGCAAAAAGAAGGAAAGAAAAAGATGAAGTCAATTGGTCGCGTGGAAGTGCCGGGCGACGTATTCATCTCTGCACTCAAGCTCGATGACTGAGGTGGGTGACGCAAAGCGCGGAGGAATGTTCCGCTCGTTGAGCAATCGAAACGCGCGATTATTTTTTGCTGGTTTGCTGTTTTCAAACATTGGGTCCTGGCTTCAACTCACTGCCACTTCAATTTTGTTATATCGATTGACGGGAAGTTCAGTTGATTTGGGTGTTAATGCGGCCTTGCAATTTTTGCCAACACTTATTTTGGGTGCGTGGGCGGGAGCAATTTCAGACAGGTTTGATCGTCGACGAACAACCGTAATTACCCAATCACTTATGGCAATGCAGGCAATTGTGCTTGGCGTCTGTGACGTAACCGGCATCATCAATGTGCGGATGGTGTTTGTTCTGACAGGGCTTCTTGGGCTTATCTCGGCAATTGATAATCCTTCACGAAGAGGCTTGGTGACCGAGCTTGTGCCTGCGCATGAGATTGGTAATGCAATGTCATTGAACACGGCAGTGATGACTGGTTCGCGAATTTTCGGACCTGCATTGGCAGCCATGTTGGTTGGTCCTCTTGGCACGGGCTGGTTATTCATCATCAACGGAATTTCATATGCATTTATGTTGTACGGAATTACCGGGTTGCGTAAATCGGAAATGTTTACTCCCGAACCACGCCCCGCAGGCGGCACGCCTGTTCGTGATGGCATTCGTTTCGTGCGCACGCATCAACGGCTGTTTCCGTTGTTTGTTGTGTTCACTGTCGTCAGCACGTTTGCATTTAACTACGGAGTTTCGCTTCCGAAATTGGCCGACCTCAAATGGGGAAATGCCGAATATTACGGTTGGATTCTGGCAATGACCAGCGTGGGCAGTTTGATTGGCGCTTTGTCAACTGCACGACTGCAACTCACAACGTATACATGGGTTGCAAGTGCTGCGCTCATCCTCGGCGTCGCAAACATTGGAATGGCTATTGCACCAAACGTGTGGGTCGCGTTTGTTTGGGCCGTGCCGTTGGGGGCAGGTGGAGCAGCAATGATCGCAGGTGCTAATTCGATCATCACTCAGGAAGCACCACCCGATATGCGGGGTCGCATGCTTGCGTTGACTGCGGTCGCGTTCCTAGGTTCAACCCCAATAGGTGGTCCGATCACTGGGTGGGTGGCCGACTATGTCAGCGTTTCTTGGTCATTGGCGTATGGCGGAATGATTACTTTGTTGTCGGCCGCTTTCATGTTTGCTTGGATTTGGGTGAAAGATATTGAGCGTGACTAACGGCGTGAAAAGATCAGTGATGTGGTTTCGGCGAGATCTTCGCCTTGCCGACAACGAAGCGTTGTGTGCCGCGGCGGCACTCGGTGAAGTGGTTCCATTATTTGTGCTGGATCCTCGGTTCCTTTCAACATCTGGTGCGCCACGACTTACATTTCTATTTCGTAACTTGCGGGCGCTGAATGCGTCGATGGGCGGCACACTCGTTGTGCGCACGGGCAACCCAGAGGAAGTTGTTGCTCAAGTGTGTCGCGAGTCCGGTGCCACGCAAGTGGTGTGTGCAAAAGATTTTGCTCCATACGGAATGCAACGCGACTCTTCGGTTGCAGGAAAACTTGCAACTGAAGGTATTGACTTTCATCAAGTTGGTTCGTCGTATGCAGTGGAACCTGGCTTGGTGCGCAAAGGTGATGGCTCGCCCTATGCGGTGTTCACGCCATTTTCAAAAATTTGGATGCAAATTGGTTGGCCAGCTCCGTTTGCAACGCCAAAAGTGAAATGGGTTGGCGCTCCAGAAATTGCAAGTGAGTTAATTCCGCAAGACCCAACATGTACTGCGAAATTGCCCGAAGCCGGCGAAGATGCTGCGTGGAAGGTGTGGGAAAACTTCCGCGACTCTGCGCTTGATCTCTATAACGAAACTCGAAATAATCCCGATGTATCGGGTACCAGCAAGCTTTCACCATATTTACGTTTTGGATTAATTCATTCTCGTTCGCTGCTTGCTGAATTGAACGAGACAAAGGCGCACGCCGTTTTTCGAAGCGAACTTGGTTGGCGTGAGTTTTATGCAGATGTGCTGTTCCATCAGCCAAGAACAGTTCGCGAGAATTTGCAGCGCAAGATGGACTCGATAGTGGTTGACACCGACGAACGCGCACGTCAGCGGTTTGCCTTGTGGTGCGAAGGTAAAACGGGTTATCCAATTGTTGATGCGGGTATGAAGCAATTGCTGGCAACAGGTTGGATGCACAATCGTGTTCGCATGATCGTCGCCAGCTTTTTGGTCAAAGATTTGCATTTACCGTGGCAATGGGGTGCCAAGTTTTTCATGGAGCACTTGGTCGATGGCGATATTGCATCAAACCAACACGGTTGGCAATGGACAGCGGGAACAGGAACCGACGCCTCCCCGTACTTCCGCATTTTCAACCCAATTTCACAGGGCGAAAAGTTTGATCCCAACGGCACGTATGTACGTACGTGGATCCCCGAGCTTGCAGACACCCCGAATGATGTGGTGCATGCCCCGTGGCTAGCGGGTCTTTTGAACCCGTATCTCGAGCCAATTGTGGACCACGCTGTGGAGCGACAGGAATCGCTCATTCGCTATAAGCAGTTATCGGTATCCTAAAAGGGATCCCCACATGCTTGACGACCGCAAAACAGCCATTCTCCGCGCAGTAGTCGAGGAGTACATCGCCACGGCACAGCCCGTGGGTTCGTCACATATTGCAGCCTCGCACGGGGTGCAGGTTTCATCTGCAACAGTTCGCAACGACATGGCGTTCCTTGAGCAAGAGGGTTATCTTGCCCAGCCGCACACTTCGGCTGGACGAATTCCTACCGATAAGGGTTACCGATTTTTTGTTGATCACCTGACGCCAAATGGAACACTTGGCGCTGCAGACCAAATGAAGGTGGGCGAGTTCTTCGATACGGCAACAGGCAGGCTTGAAGAAACCCTGCAAAGAACCAGCACCTTGCTTGCACAAATGACGAATTATGCAGCAGTAGTACTTGGTCCTAAAAAAGAAGTTGCTGTTGTTCGATCAGTTCAACTAGTTGGGCTGTCAGCACACCTGGCCACGGCGGTTGTGGTGTTGTCAAATGGTGCTGTTGAAAGCGAACCAATCGAACTTGCATCAACTATTTCAGAAGATGAAATGCAGCGCACCACCGCACATCTTTCTCGATTAATGGTTGGTAAAGCGCTTGGTGACATGGTCGTGAATGCGGCAACTGGTGACGTAGTTGTTGATACGTTGACGAAACAAGTACTTGCTGCGATGAGTGGTCGACGAACAGATGAGTCGGTATTCGTGGGTGGAGCTTCAGCGATGGCGGAAGCATTCGACGCAGTGGAAATCGTCCGGTCGGTATTGCATACGCTTGAACAGCAATTCGTCATGGTGACACTGGTTCGTGACATGTTGAATCGCGGATTGTCGGTAGCCATTGGTACAGAGCACGGTGTGGAACCGCTTGCCGCATGTTCGGTGGTACTTGCTCCAGTGGTAGCCGATGGAACCACACTTGGAACGGTTGGAATTCTTGGTCCGACACGGATGAATTATCCGCAGGCATTAGCAACAGTCGAAGTGGTGAGTGATCGCCTCGGCCGCAGGCTTGCGGATAGCTGAGGAAAGCAATGGCTGAAGATTTTTATTCCTTGCTTGGAGTTTCGCGGGGAGCAAGCGCAGATGAGTTGAAGAAGGCTTATCGCAAGCGCGCTCGCGAATTACATCCTGATGCCAATCCAGGTAACACGGAAGCAGAAGCGAAATTCAAGGAAGTATCGCGCGCGTACGAAGTACTTTCTGACCCTGATAAGAAAGCTCGCTACGACCAATTCGGTGAAGCAGGTGTCGGTGGATCAGGTGGTGGCGGAGATCCATTTGGTGGAGCTGGTGGGTTTGGCGACATTTTTGAAGCATTCTTTGGTGGATCATCACCATTTGGTGGCGGTCAACGCGGTCCGAGTGGGCCACCACGAGGACAAGACATCGAAACTATTGCAGATATCTCATTTGAAGAAGCAGTGTTCGGATGTCAGACAACTGTGAAGGCGCGTACTGCAGTTCGATGTGATGACTGCGAAGGATCTGGCGCTAAGGCGGGAACATCTCCAACAACATGCGGCGAATGCAATGGCGCTGGCCAAGTGCGACGAGTTCGTCAAAGCATGCTTGGTCAAATGGTTACGGCACAAGCTTGTAATCGATGCAGTGGTACTGGTCAGAGCATTGCTTCACCGTGTGCATCCTGCAAAGGTGAAGGTCGCATTATTCAAGAAGTTACATACCCAATTGAGGTTCCCGCTGGCATTGATACTGGTCAAACGCTTCGATTGACGGGTAAAGGTGCTGTGGGTCAGCGAGGTGGAAGCGCAGGAGACCTTTTTGTGCATATGCGCGTTGCTGACCACGATAGGTATCAACGTGAAGATGACGACTTGGTAACTGACATTGAAGTTTCCATTGCACAAGCAGCTCTTGGATCAACTATCACTTTGCCGACACTTGATGGCGATGAAGTTCTGGATATTCCTTCGGGCACTCAGCATGGACGAGAGTTTGTGTTGAAGGGTCGTGGCGTGCCTCGGCTGTCGCAGGGCGGACGCTCACGTGGTCGTGGTGATTTACGGGCTCGAATCGTTGTGTCTGTTCCCACAAAACTGAGCGATACGGAACGCGATTTATTGCGCAAGTTCGCCGAGAGTCGCGGCGAACAGGTTGCCACTCATGAAGGTGGCTTGAAATCAAAAATTAAGTCAGCATTTTCATGATCGACATCTTGCGCAAATCCTCGGCGCATGTGTTCATTAGTTCGTTGGCATCCCCTGTACTCGAGAAGGATGATGCACACCATTTGCTAAAAGTTCTGCGCATTACCGAAAACGACATTGTGACGGTGAGTGATGGACGGGGTAGTTGGATTACAGCAAAATTAGATAAGCACGGCGATCTTCACCCACTGAGCGAAATATTTGTGACTGAAGTGCGCAAGCAGCGGCTGTCTGTTGCCTTTGCACCGGTGAAGGGGGAAAAGCCTGAGGTGATTGTGCAAAAGCTGACGGAGCTAGGAATCGATGAAATCATTCCACTCGCGCCAACACGCAGATCAATAGTGAAGTGGGACGACACGCGAGCCGCAAAGAATGAAGATAGGCTGCGCAAAATAGCCCGTGAGGCCGCTATGCAAAGTCGTAGAACTTGGCTTCCATCGATTCATTCGATTACTGCATTGGCAGATGTATTGGCCCTGCCTGGTTGCGCAATTGCCGAGCCTGGTGGATGCGAAATCACACGCGATCACCACATCGTGGTTATTGGTCCAGAGGGTGGATTCGCTCCTGAAGAACTCACCTCGCAAGTGCCAACTGTTTCGTTGGGGGAATCCATCTTGCGAGCAGAAACTGCTGCAATAGTTGCTGGTGCGCTCATGATGAGGGCTAGCAGGGAGGCGCTGTGAGTACATCGGAAAACGAATCACTCGATGAACTCAGCTACGCGCGTTTAGTTGGCGAACGGCTTCGCCAAATTCGCCAGCAGAAGAAGTTGTCCCTTAGCGAAGTCGAAAACTCAACGAACCACGAGTTCAAAGCTTCGGTGATGGGCGCCTATGAGCGCGGCGAGCGAATGATTTCTGTTCCACGACTGGAGCGCCTCGCTCACTTTTATGGTGTAACCGTCGATCAACTACTTCCGCGCGACAAGCAACGCGAAGGGGATACCCAAACCAACAATGCAGCGCCAACGAAATTGCGAATCGATGTTGCAAAACTGACATTGCGGGACGCCAAAGAGTTCAAAATGCTTGAGCGCCTACTTCGCATGATTCAGGTGCAAAGACAAGACTTCAATGGCAAAGTGATCACCGTACGTGCGCACGACACTAGGGCAATTGCGGTCATTCTGGATGTTGCGGTAGACGATGTTGGCGCAAAGCTTGCCGAACTCGATTTACTGTTTGTTCCACCCACCGCATAGTTAACGATGAATCAAGCTGCCGGCCTCCACGGCGTGTACGTGCACATTCCGTTTTGTGCCAAGCGTTGTGACTACTGCGCATTTGCCACCTTTACCGACAGACACCATTTGCAAAGCGAGTATGTGCTGGCATTGCGCACACACATCCGTTCGCTTGTTGCAGAAGGTATGCCAGCAGCAACGAGTGTGTTTGTTGGCGGAGGCACGCCCACCATGCTTCCTCCAGAAGAACTGATGAGCGTGCTTGCGGAAATTCCATTGGCTTCGCGCGCTGAAGTGACCGTTGAATGCAATCCGGATGACATCACACTCGAAATGATGCAGCAGTACTTGCGCGGCGGAGTGAATCGAGTGAGCATTGGAGTGCAATCAACAGTTGACCATGTCTTGCAATCGCTCGGTCGCACTCATAACCCAGAAAATGTGCAGCGCGCTGTTGCCCATGTAAAACAAGCCGGTTTCTCTACATTCAATCTCGACATTATGTATGGCGCAGCAGGTGAGTCGCTTGCGGATTGGCAACAGACCGTTGCAGACGTGGTTGCATTAGAACCACCCCATGTGTCTGCGTATGGGCTCACTATTGAAGCAAACACTCCACTTGCGTCTCAGCCAGAACGTCACCCAGATGATGATGATCAGGCCGACAAGTATGAATGGGTGGATCAGCGCTTTGCCGCAGTAGGGATGCTGAACTATGAAATATCTAACTGGTCGCTTCCTGGGCACGAGTGCGCACATAACTACTTGTATTGGATGCAGGGAAACTACGACGGAATTGGCTGTGCTGCTCATGCGCACAAAGACGGAACGCGTTGGTGGAACGTGCGTACGCCAGACCGCTACATAGAAATGATCAATGCTGGAGAAGTGCCGGTGTCGTCTAGTGAGGTGCTTGATGAAGAAACAAAATTGCTAGAAGAAATGCAGCTGCTCATTCGCACGCGCGAGGGTGTTCCCACCTCGGCGTTTTCACCAGATGACCGCTCGTTACTTGAGGGCCTCATTGAATTGCACGAAGACCGATACGTATTGACTCGGGCGGGAAGACTGATGGCCAATGAAGTCAGTATTCGACTGCGTGGTTCGCAATCGAGCAGTTAGTATTAGTTGTGTAAGGGCGCGTAGCTCAGTTGGTTAGAGCACTACCTCGACATGGTAGGGGTCCCGGGTTCGAGTCCCGTCGCGCCCACTTCTAATTAGGTTGTGTATTTCGCGCAACAACTTCTTCTGATTCGCGCGCTGCAGCCTTAAAGATTCCTTTGCTCATGAGGGAAACCTCTGCTCGTCGTCGCATGTCATAAATTGCTGCACGGTCTGCATGTATCGCACCGTCTTCTGGTGCGGCCCAACCGGCAAGGTCGGCCAAATGGCAAGCGAGTCGTAGGTCGTTGCTGGCTACGTCAAGAGCGCGCTTCATCAGAACAGAGGCGCCTCCAGCGAGTGCAGCAAGTTCTTGCGCAACAACCGAATCGGGTGCTGGCTTCAATCGAGAAGCGGCTCCATCCCACCAACCTCCATACAGGCGCCAAATATTGCGCACAACGAACTCTGGCTCATCGTAAAACGGACGCATATATGGTTTATCCAAAACACTTTGCGGAACTTTCACGGTGTGAATGATGGTGTTCAGGGTTTCGCCTGCGTTCATCATGTCGATTACTTGCATGACCAATGATTCAAGAGACGAAGCGATGTCGTCGAGCACCATGGCGATGCGTGCCTTGCCTTCAATTGGCAACCCGTGTGCTGGAAGCAATAGCTCTGGGCCTTGGGCAATCATGCGGCGCAATGCCTGTGCCCATTCCAATGCGTAACGCTGCACCTTTTGCGGGTTACCAGCATTTGGGTAATTCCAAATAACGAAGTCGCCAGTGAAGATCCATTTCTTTTCAGGAATCCAACCCCACAGATGGTCGTCGGTTTCACCACGTGCATGGTGAAACTCCACCTGTGTTCCACCCGCATCAATAGTGAGTTGCTCGCGGAATGATTCGTCTGTTCGCATGGTTGCTCGAGGCAAAAACCGTTGCAGGTTTTCGCCAATGTTGAGACCCATTTCCGAACGGGTTCCTCCGAATTGACGCTGATTGATCGCAACGTTCCAACCGTTCGTGGTGTTGTAGCGATCAATTCGTACATCAACATTTTCATGTCCGATGACGTGTGGTTTTGGCGCACCAGATTTCTCTGCATCTTTAGCGAAAGCAAAGCTTCCACCCACATGGTCGGCGTGTCCATGGGTGTAGATCAGGTGACTAATCGGGGATTTTCTCCATGTTCGAATGGAGTCAACAACTGCAATACCGCTACCTGCGCCAGATGCATCAAAGCACATCAGTCCGTTT
>JALQUZ010000017.1 GCA_023263695.1 Ilumatobacteraceae bacterium | reverse complement strand
AAATCGCAAGCGATCGAAATGATTCCGGTGAGTGGACATGGCGCCTTGCCATGGCACCCGTAAACGAGGACGGGCCGTTCTCCCGCATCGAGTGCATTAATCGGTTTCTTGCAGTGATTGAAGGCAATGGCATGTTGCTGTCGGTAGACCGCAAGAAACTTCAGTGCCAGCCATTGCAGGTGGTGCGTTTCCGCGGAGATGCAATTACCGAAGCTGCGTTGACTGACGGGCCAATAACGGATATCAACCTGATGCTGAGACGAAAAGAAGCTGAAGGCGAGATGGCCGTCGTTTCAGAATTGGGATTGATAGGCCGTGCGAGCATTGTTGTTGCCGTGGGCGGGAATGCACAGTTGCAAATAGGCGATTCAACAATTGACCTTGAACGCCACGATGCACTGTTGGAGTGTGATTCAGAAACAATTTCACTTGCGAGAGGAACGGTGTGCGTAGTGTCCGTGCAGCGCTGCTAGGCGACAGCAGCGCCAAACAACTTGCCAACGGCCATCGTGACTGCAATGGCAACAAGTCCACCAAACACCACTCGAATAACTGGACGTACGGGGTGCGCACCACCGTATTTTGCACTTGATCCTCCAAGTGCAATAAGTGTGAGCACAACTACTGCAATAGTTCCGGAGAAGCGAAGAGATTGGCTAAATGCCGAAACAGCGATGAGTGGGATTGCGGCGCCAACTGCGAATGAACCTGCGGAACCAATACTTGCCTGAAGCGGACGAGCCCTAGTCGCTTCATGAATGCCAAGTTCTTCAGCAAGGTGAATTTTGAGTGCGTCATGCTTGGTGAGTTCAACTGCAACCTCATGGGCAAGTGCTTGAGGTAAACCTTTCTTGCGATAAATGCCTGCAAGTTCTGCCAACTCGATGTCTGGGGTATTTTCCAATTCCCACTTTTCTTTGGCAATATCGGATTGCTCAGAGTCGCGCTGTGAACTTACTGAAACGTATTCGCCAAGCGCCATTGATGCAGCACCTGCAACTAGACCAGCCATGCCTGCCGTAAGAATCGTAGATCGCTCTGCAGTGGCCGCCGCAACTCCTAGAACTAAACATGCAGTGCTGATAATGCCGTCGTTAGCTCCAAGCACCATTGCCCGTAGAAGACCTATGCGGTGGCTGGAGTGATCTTCATCATGTGGGCTCATACTGACAGGTTACTTCGCTATGCCTTCATGCGTTCGAGCATTTCGCCCATTTGCTTGTGCACAAGGTTGATTGCTTGCAATGGTCGAATCATGACTTTAAATTCAATAATTTTTCCCGCATCGTTACAGGTAATCATGTCGATCCCGTTTACGTACTTGCCTTCAACATAGGTTTCAAATTCCAGTACGGCTGTACTGCCACCGAGAACTTCTTTGATATAGCGAAAAGATTTATCGTCGTTGGTAGGTGTGCCTGACGATTTCTTCTCTCCTGGAAGTGTTTGCCCTGCAGCTTGCAAGTACAACTTGGTGATGGCTTTGCCTTCTTGCGGAGTGAACACAATGGGGGAGATGAAGACCACGTCGTCATCGAGTAATTCATCAAGACCACCAGGGAGCTGGCCTTTCATGTGTAAATGCCATTTCTCGATTACTTCGTGAATCATGGTGGTCTCCTTGTGTACGGAAACTCTAGGCAATTATTCCTCGATCACCGAATCAAGCAATCGAATCATGGCATCAATGGACTCGTATCGCCACCGTGCGACCAATTTGGTATTTACGTCCGTTGTGCGCTCACGAAGTTTGAACTCCTGAGCAAATGTTGAAAACAGATTGCGCTGACGTTTTGCCAGACCTGCATTGGAAAGGCGGGAGCGTGTGCGAAGCACAAACTTTGCAAGCAGTTCGATGCGCGCATCTCGTGGGTGTTCAACAATGCTGTTCAGCCATTGTGACGATTCTGATTTTCCGCGAGAGGTTGGGGAGTAGACCGTTCGTTCCGAACCCTGTACGCCTGCTTCAGTCTTAGTTGGCTTAATGAGCCCGGCTGCTTCGAGGCTATTGATTGATCGATACACCAGGGGGCGACGGACCTTCATAACAGCAACCAGTGATTCATCGGCATCAAGTTCTTTAGAAATAGCAAACCCATGCCTTGGTTTTTCGCAGATGAGGGCAAGGACTATGTGGTCAAGTACCGATGGCGTATATAGTCTCACTGTGACTATTTTAGCCAAAGCACGATCAATAGTGTTCGCTTTGCCGATATTTATCTGTGCGGTCGCTGCGCCTGTTCATGCCGAACATGTGGAGGTCAAGAAGACCACAATCACGGTTTCTGCTGCGGCGTCACTTGTCAACGTATTTACCGAAATAGGGAAGCAGTTCGAGAAAGTAAACCCTTCCATCAAGGTGCAGCTCAATTTTGCATCTTCCTCCAGCTTGGTATCGCAGATTCAGTCCGGTGCGCCAACTGATGTACTTGCTGCTGCCGATCTCACTAGCTTCGACAAATTGCTGACATCGGGCAATGTGGTGAAATCTCCACAAGTGTTTGCGCGCAACTCAATGCAACTTGTGGTGAAGCCAGGTAACCGACTTGGAATTTCTTCAGTTGCCGATGTGAACAAGGCATCAATTATCTCTCTGTGTGCAAAGACTGCACCATGTGGTGCGTATGCCGCAGCCGTGCTGGCTCGTTATGGCGTAGTGGTACCCGAGTCAAAAATTACACGGGGTATTGACGCGACTGCCACGCTGAATGCCGTGTCAACTGGCGATGCAGATGCAGCAATTGTTTATGCGACCGATGCCTTGTCGGCCAAAAAGTCCGTGGTGACCATTAGTATTCCTGCTGGCAAAAACGTGAAGGCGATGTATGGAATTGGTGTTGTGCGTGGAAGCAAGAATTCCAAACAAGCAGAATCTTTCATTTCGTATGTGCTTTCTCTGGCTGGGCAAAAAATATTGAAGTCGTTCGGATTCTTGGCTCCGTAAATGGAAAGTGT
Source organism: Ilumatobacteraceae bacterium (assembly GCA_023263695.1). Classification (GTDB taxonomy): domain Bacteria; phylum Actinomycetota; class Acidimicrobiia; order Acidimicrobiales; family Ilumatobacteraceae; genus UBA3006. The sequence goes on along the minus strand of JALQUZ010000017.1, from coordinate 25,568 downwards.
CGGTTCACGTACGCCGCGCTTTGTGCGAATTGGAGCGTTGCTCGGAGTGGCGTTTCTTGCCTTACCCGTAGTTGGGTTGTTGAAGCGAGTTGCTTGGTCAACATTGTGGGCGCAGTTGACCGATGTTGCAACGCGTGACGCCTTGCGAATATCACTGTACGCATCGGTATGTGCAACTGCTCTGGCGTTTCTTCTGGGCCTTCCACTTGCATGGTGTTTAGCACGCATGCAATTTTCGGGTCGCCGCATTATTCGCGCATTGGTGTTATTGCCTATGGTGCTGCCGCCTGTAGTTGGTGGTGTCGCACTTCTCGGAGCGTATGGCAAGTCAAACGGACTACTTGGTGGAGTGCTCAACTCGCTCTTTGGTATTCAACTGACATATTCGCTGTGGGGTGTCATCATTGCTGAAACATTTGTAGCGCTTCCATTTTTGGTCTTAGCGCTTGAAGGCGGTCTCAGGTCAATTGATACCAAATACGAAGAAGCTGCCGCCGTAATGGGCGCCACAGACATCACTCGGTTTGTGCGGGTTGCATTGCCGCTGTTGAAGCCATCGCTCGTCGCCGGTCTCATGCTTGCGTGGGCGAGGGCGCTGGGCGAATTTGGTGCGACCATCACATTTGCAGGAAACATTCAAGGTCGAACTCAAACCGCACCTCTTGCCGTGTACACCATGCTGGAGAGCAACCCAGAAGGCGCGTATGCACTCAGTTTTCTGTTAGTTGCCGTATCGGTTGCGGTGCTGGTGGGGTTGCGTGATCGCTGGATCGGTGGCGCTACAACATGATTTCGGTACACGGAATTGTTGAAGTTGGAACATTTTCTCGCGAGTTCTCTCTAGATGTTGGCAACGAAATAGTTGGCATGTTCGGGGCTAACGGTTCGGGAAAAACTTCCGTATTACGCACTATCGCTGGATTGTGCCCGCTCGCTCAAGGTGAATTACGTGTAAACGACGAACTTACTGATGCTCCAGCTAAGAACATATTCGTACTTCCAGAAATGCGAAATATTGGCATGGTGTTTCAGGACCACTCGCTGTTTCCATTCATGACCGCAATCGAAAATGCGTCCTTCCCCTTGCAGATGAGGGGAGTAAAGCGCGCAACCGCAGTGAAAATGGCGGCGGAGATGCTGGAGCAATTTGGTGTTGCACATATTGCGCAACATATGGCTCCAACGCTTTCGGGAGGACAAAGCCAGCGCGTGGCAATTGCTCGTGCTCTCATTGGCAGCCCATCTGCTGTTTTGCTCGATGAACCACTTTCGGCAATCGATGAAGAGTCTCGCGAAAGCGTTCGAAACCACATTCGTGAACATCTGGTTCGTCTTGGGGTGAGCGCCATTGTGGTCAGCCATGATCGAGCCGAACTCGATCATTTGTGCACACGAATCGAGAATTACACTCGGTAAATCATGCAGCTCTCACTTGACGATGCAAGCCCGGCATTGTCCAATGTGGTGTTTTGTGTTCTTGACTTAGAAACTGCAGGATCATCTGCCGACGTTGGTGGCATTACCGAAATTGGTGCAGTGAAGTATCAGGGTGGGGAAGAGATCGCTCGGTTCAACACGTTGGTGAACCCTGGGTGTGCAATCCCTTCATTCATCGTGATGCTCACCGGCATAACCGACATCATGGTCATGAATTCTCCACCAATTGAAGATGTGCTCGACGACCTTGTCGAATTCATTGGCGACTCGGTGATTGTTGCGCATAACGCTCGTTTCGATATGGGCTTCATTCAGGCGTCACTCGAGCGAGATGGTCGGCCAAGGCTCACCAACAAAGTGGTGGACACGGTTTCGTTGGCACGGCGCCTTGTGCGTAACGAAGTTCCAAACTGCAAGTTGTCCACGTTGGCCGAAAGCCTCGGACTCAAGCATCAACCTGCTCACCGCGCAATGAACGATGTTTTAGCTACAGGTGATTTGTTGCACTACTTAATTGAACGCGCAGCAGGTTTTGGTGTGTACGACTTGAATGACCTCATTGCGTTACCCAAGCTTGGCTCGCATCCGCAAGCAAGCAAATTGAAACTCACCGAAACATTGCCACGAACTACCGGGGTGTATATGTTTACCGACGCACAGGGCGAAGTGTTGTACGTGGGTAAAGCCAGTAATTTGCGCACTCGCGTGCGCAGTTATTTCGGAACCAACGAATCACGAACCAAAGTTGGCTCGCTACTGAAGTTGATGCATGGAATTGAATACATTCAAACACCCGACTTGCTGACTGCAGAAGTATTGGAGTTGCGCATTATTGGCAGGCTTCGCCCGCGGTACAACCACGCGGGCACGCGCACAGCAAAGTATTGCTATGTGCGCTTAACCACCGAAGAAGAGTGGCCGCGCCTCTTGGTGTCTAAGACTCCGTCAGCAAAAGGCATGTGTATTGGACCCATCTCTACCCGCAACATGGCGAGCGAAGTGGTCGATGCCATCGAGTCGGTGATTCCACTTCGGCGGTGCACAGTGCGTATGGGCCGTAATTACGTAGCGCCCGATGGAGCCCCTGTATGTTCGGCAGCTCGCCTTGGTCTTGCACAGTGCCCGTGCTCGGGAACTGCAGAGCCAGAGTCGTATGCAAATGCTGTGCAGCTTGCGGCCGATGCTCTGGTGGGCAAAAGCAGGTTTGTGCTCAATGCTCTTGCCGAACGCATGAACGCTCATTCCGAGGCACAGCGGTATGAAGAAGCCGCGTACTTGCGTGATCGTATTCAAATTTTCGAAACCGTGTTGAATAGGCAGAGGCAAGCCGAGCAGTTGTGTGATCAAGGAATGTTCACGGTTGCATTTGACAATATTGTTTACGAAATTAGCAACGGTGTTCTCGCGTCCACGCGAATCTCCGATCAACTGTTTACGCCTCTCAGTTCGCTCAGTAAATACATTCAGGAGGCGATAGCGGCGCCGCCAAGTGCGCACGACGAACATGGAATGCTCAGAAGTGACGTGATCGATGAAGTGCTCTGTATCGCCAAATTTTTGGAGGCTCAAAAATGACAGATGACAATGTGACCCTTGCTCAATTAGTGCTGCATAAAGGCGAAGTGGTGTCTGAGTTTTACGGGCCAGATGTTACGGCTGAGACCACATTGATTTCCTGGTCAATGGCCAAAAGCATTACCCATGCCCTCGTTGGTATTGCCCAGATGGAAGGTTTGCTCCATGTTGACAACAACAATTTGTTTCCCGAATGGAAACAAGACGACCGTCGTAACATCACGCTTCAGCAACTTCTTGAAATGCGGTCAGGCCTTTCTTGGGTAGAGGACTATGTAGACGGCGACGCTTCCGATGTGATTGAGATGCTGTTTGGCTCTGGGGTGCATGACAACGCCGGTTATGCCATTGCACAGCCACTGGTGTCAGTGCCTGGGTCGGAATGGGTGTATTCATCGGGTACGACAAATATCATCACCCGACTGCTCGGCAATGTGCTCGGCGATACACCGGGCTCACATGAAAACATGGAACGCTTCATGCGCACCAAATTGTTCGGTGCCATAACTATGCAGGCAGAACCGAAGTTTGACTCGGTTGGAACATTTGTTGGTTCGTCGTATGTGTATGCCACTGCACGAGAGTTTGCGAAGTTCGGGCAGCTGTATCTCAACGACGGAAAATGGGATGGAAAACGGATTCTGCCGGAAGGTTGGGTAAACCATGCACGAAAGCAACACGTACTTGATGAAGAGGCAGGCTTGGGCTACGGAGCACATTGGTGGACATTGCCAGGAGAGCACAACAGTCTGGTTGCTTCTGGCTACGAAGGCCAATACATCATGGTGATTCCAGAACGAGATGTGGTGGTGGTCCGGTTGGGGAAAACTGTTGCGGCGAAGCGCAACAGTGTGGTTGCAGGCTTACGTGAAGTAATTGAGCAGTTTCCCGTTACTGGTGGGCAGTAACCGTCTCCGAGCGAGATTCCACAACCGACAGCATTAGTAGTGCGCCGATAACAAACGCTGCGCCAATTACTCGATTTAACGAGAGATGCTCGTTCAGGATAAGAATTCCGCACGCAATTCCAAAAACAGGTTCGCTCGTGGTGAAGATTGACGTCATGTTTGTTCCAATGCGTTTCAAGCCCATGAAGAAAGTTGACGTGGGAAATACGGTTCCAACTATTGCAAGCGCAACAATAACCAGCCAACCTTTAGTGGTGTCTGGGTAATCGGGTTTCATGCCACCTGGAGAAACAAGCGCATACAAATTGAACCCAAGGGCCGCACCTATGTTGACAAACGTAACTCCGGTGAACATGTCGGTGTGTTTTAGTGAACGAGAGCAACCGAGTGCATAGAACACATATGCCAACGATGAGATGAGCACAAGAATCACTGCTCGCGAACTACCTCCACCAATTTCACCGGTAGTAATTCCAACACCGACCATGGTGAAGATCAATGCGTACACGATGCTCTTGGATGGTTTCTTTTTGTAGATCACCCATGAGGCGAGAACCACCATGACGGGGTTGCAATAAAAAATGACAATGGCAAGGCTGGTGTCAATGTCGCGAATGGCAGTGAAATACGTAAGTGAACAAATGGTGATGCCTACGAATCCGAGAGAGAGCAAGTCGGGAAGCAGTTGCCTTCGTGGCCACGGAGTGTCACGAACCAAAATAAAGCGGAGGATCACCATCATGATTGCCGACATGGTGAAGCGAGCAGACAACATGCCGAGAGCATTGGCACCTTCGTCGTACGTGGTTTTCGCCATAAACGGAACCATCGCAAAACATCCACTGGCAAACACAATCAAAAACGACCCGAACAATTTCTGATTCTTTACCACGCTCCGAATCTAGTGCCACGGCCGACATTGGGTACTCTTGGTTCGAGGGGGAAACATGTCGAACGAACTATGGCGTAACAGTGCTCTTGAACTTGCGGAAGGAATTCGAAGTAGGAAATTTTCTAGCAGGGAAGTAATCGACGCTCACCTTGCGCGAATTGACGAAGTGAACCCGAAGGTGAATGCCGTGATTCGAGTGATGGCTGACGAGGCTCGTGCCGGTGCCGATGCTGCCGACAAGGCTCTTGCACAAGGTGGCCCAATTGGCCCACTTCATGGAGTTCCCTACACGGTCAAGATCAACATCGACGTTGCAGGCCAGGCCACCACACAAGGCATTACAGCCCTTGCCGAGGCCATTCCAGCCGTTGATGCACCCACGATTGAACGCATGCGCGCTTCAGGCGCCATCATGCTCGGTCGCACCAATATGCCCGACTTGGGTTTGCGTGTTCATACCGACAGCACGCTGTACGGCCGTACGAAGAACCCATGGAAGTCGGACCGTACTGCAGGTGGGTCGAGCGGTGGCGAAGGCGCTGCACTCGCGAGCGGAATGTCGCCGCTTGGTCTTGGCAATGACATTGGTGGATCACTACGCAACCCTGCGCACTGCAACGGCATTGCGTCCATCATGCCGACCAAAGGTGTTGTGCCTGACGCACAAATGTTTCCCATTGAAGATTTCGGGCTGAGTTCGCAACTCATGCTTGGACAAGGTGTGATGGCGCGTCGCATTGCAGACGTGCGAGCTGGTTTACGCGTAGTCGCAGGTGCACATGCACGCGACCCAATCAGCGTTCCTGTTGTGCTTGATGATTTTCCTGCTACAAAGAAAACGCGTGTTGCCGTTATGGCTAATCCTCCTGGTGGTACAACGCATCCAGGAATTGAAGCAGCGGTGCGCAAAGCAGCCGATGCATTGTCGAATGCTGGTCATGTAGTTGTGGAAACCACTCCACCCGATTTCGAACTTGCATGCTTGCTGTGGTCTATTCAGATGAATGGTGAACTAACTTTGCAACTTGACTTGCTGAACATGGTGATGGGCGAGGGCGGTAGGCGGTTTCTTGAACTCACGAGAGAAGGTATGCAGCCTGCTGATTTTGCAGGGTGGGTAAACGCGCAGGTGCAACGCAACGGTGTTGCTCGTCGTTGGTCATTGTGGTTTCAGGAAAACCCTGTGCTGATTTGTCCAACATGGACAGAGCCAGCATTTGTGTATGACCATGACATTAAAGATGTAGAGAGTGCAATGGCTACGTTGCAACAGTTGCGCGCTGTGTTGCCAGCAAACTTGCTTGGACTTCCTGCAGTGGTGGTGCCGGGCGGAATGGCCGACTCTCTTCCAGTGGGTGTCCAGGTGATCGGGTCTCGCTTCACCGATCTTCACTGCCTTGCAATCGCCGAGCAGATCGAATCGGCGTGTGGTTTAAGCACGCCGATCGATCCGATCGACTGAATTATTTATTAGTTCGTCAGATTACGACGACGTTTTGTGCTTCCTCACCCTTGCGACCAGGTGCAACGTCGAATTCAACGGCTTGACCTTCGAACAAAGACTTGTAGCCTTCGCCCTTGATGTTCGAGAAGTGAACGAAAACATCGTCCCCTCCGTCTCGTGAAATAAAGCCGTAGCCCTTCTCTGCATTAAAGAATTTGACGGTACCGCGCATAACTTTTCTCTTTTCGTGAAATGAGGAAGAGCCCTTGTGGCAAATCCGACTTCTAGGTTATGACAAGTTGTACCTAAACACACTTCATCCTGTCAACTATTTGCCAGCAAGCGCTGCCACCACCGGTGCGAACGCCTCAACGTCTTCACCACCAACGATTACATAGGAAAAGCCCCAACGTTCACGGCGAGCAAGCAGATCCTCGATGAGTTTGCTTGGTGGTCCCATTAACGCGAATGGGGTATTGGCCACCATGGACTCTTCAACACCCATGCCCTTTGCCAGCCTGCTTATTGCTCCTTCGGCATCATCAGTGACGTTCACCAAAAAGGCGCGAATGTTCATTTCAATGTCGTTAATGCGGTCTCCTGAAGCTTCGCGCACGATTTCTACCTTTGCGTCTACGGCTTCAGCAGTCATGGTGGAAATGGCTTCTGGTCCTACCGCTCCAGCACTCATCGTGGCGTTAATTCCCACGATGTCGGCGACCTTTGCTGCATACGTGAGTACGCGTTTGCCGCCGCCACCAATCAGAATTGGCGGACACGAACCTTGCACTGGCTTCGGCATGCCGTTGTAGTTGGTGATGGTGTAGTGCTTGCCTGCATAGGAGAACGGACCCTGAGCAAAACAGCCCTTCATAATGTCGATGCCTTCAATCATTTTGTCAATACGTGTTCCAGCAGAGTCATAAGGAATACCTGACTGTTCGTAGTCGCTCATCATCCAGCCAGCGCCAATACCTAAGTCGAGGCGTCCGTTGCTCAACACGTCGAGCGTGGCCATTTCTTTTGCAAACACCACTGGGTGCTTGTAGTCGTTGTCCCACACCAATGCACCAACGCGCAATGTTGACGTTGCCATTGCCGCAGCCGTAAGTGCAGGAAGTGGCGCAAGTTGATCGGTGAAGTGATCGGGCATGGTGAGCGCGCCATAGCCAAGCGCCTCAGTTTTCTTTGCGAGTTCTACCCATTCTTTGCCGGTCGGAGTGCTGCTCGCTTGAATTCCGAAGCGAAATGGACGATTGGGGAACTGACGGGAAGATGACATGTAGGCAGATTAGTGTGATTGACAACGTGAATCCCCACTTGAGGTTGAGTATCCGCCTGTTGATCACCATGCTCGCCGGAGCACTTGCGATCACGGCCATCATTACTGCCATGGCCCCGCAGGCCTGGGGGATACTCCATGCTCACAGTGAAGACCCGGTGGCTCTGTCGCAATTTTCAGGGTTAGCCCAGCGCAGTATTTTGCTCGATATCAATGGCCAGCAAGTTGGTGTGTTTCAGGTGAAGAACACTCAGCAGACACCTATTTCCGCGGTTCCAGATGCGGTGAAAAATGCGTTCATTGCAGTTGAAGACTCGGTGTTCTACGAACACGACGGAGTGAACGTTCGAGCAATAGTGCGTGCGACGCTTGCCAATTCGCAGGGTGGCGGGCGTCAGGGTGCATCAACGATTACTCAACAGGTAATAAAAAACGAATTGCTCGGCGGAAAAATTTCGGGGAGTCGTTTAAAGCTTCTGCAAATTCGCGGTGCAATCATGTTGGAAAAGCAATTGTCGAAAGAAGAAATTCTTGAGCGATATCTCAACACAGTGTTCTTCGGCAATAACGCATACGGGTTGCAGGCAGCTGCCGAGGTGTACTTCGGAACATCGGTGCAAAGCCTTTCGCAAAACCAGGGAGCCTTCCTTGCTGGCATGGTGCAAGCTCCATCGTCACGAGATCCATTTACGAAGCCAGACTCGTCGCGCTATCGATACAAGCAGGTGCTGAATCGCTTGGTTGAAGTGGGCGAGATGACACCAGAACAAGCAACGCTTGCTTGTAAGGGTTGGGAAACACCGCGAGTACGCACAGTTGACGATGCGGATTGTCCGATTCCCGATAACCGTAGAGAGATCTCGCGTGCTACCGACACTGGTCGCACGTACTTCTCGGAAGCCGTACGCGACTATTTGTTGAATCGATCCGACATTCTTGGCGCTACCTATGAGGAGCGTTACAACAAGTTGTTCCACGGTGGACTTGTTATTCACACCACGCTCGACAAGGGCGCACAAGTCGCAGCCGAAAAAGCAGCGCTCGAACAAATGCCGGAAAACTCGGCAAACATTCAAGCGGCCGTAGTGTCGGTAGATAACGCAACCGGTGGAGTGCGCGCAATGGTTGGCGGTCGCGATTTCTTGGTGAGTGAAGTAAACGTAGCCATGCGCAGACGCCAAACGGGATCGAGCGTGAAGATGTTCATTCTTGCGGCAGCAATGGAAGCTGGATTATTGCCAGACGACGTGATTGACGGAACTCTTCCGTGCACGTTGCCAAACCCAGGAAACGATGCAGAGCCAACCTTCATTATTTCGAACGGAGTGAGCCAACCTGTTTCGTCGCTGCGCACCATGACGGCTCTTTCCATTAACTGCGCGTATGCGCGGCTTGCTCAGGTTGTTGGTCTCGACAAAGTTGTTGCATTGATGTACGGAATGATGAGCTCTGACTTCTTGCCAAAGCCCGAATGGGGAACCGACGCGGAGCGCTTGAATCTCATTAAGCCGTATGCGTCGTTGTCAACAGGTGCAAACGAACTCAGTCCGTTAGACATGGCATCTGGTGCGCAAACCATTGCCAATATGGGCGTGCACCTTGAGCCGTACTTCGTGGAAAAAATTGAAGACTCCACCGGAGTTATTTACCAACATAAAGCAATTTCCGATCAGGCATTGTCGGAAGCATCGGCGCTTCGTGCAATAGACACTTTGAAAGGTGTTCTCAGTTTCGGAACTGCGCGGCGCAGTCAACTTGCTGGTGGTCGTCCTGCAGCAGGTAAGACAGGTACACAAGACGACAACACCAATGCGTGGTTCGTTGGGTTCTCTCGCGAACTGACCACTGCAGTGTGGGTTGGCGACCCGCGCGCCTATACGCCAATGGTCAACATTCCCGAATTTGTGAAGGCAGATGGTTACTCGCGCATTCAAGGCGCTATGTACCCAGCTCGCATTTGGAAGCAAATGATGGACGAAGCACTCGGCAATGTTCCGGTTGATGAGCATTCAGATTGGCCCGCTCCGCCACCAGCAGTGGCAACGGAGGCTCGCCCAGACCTCTCGCCGCAACGTATTTACCTGCCTGGCAACGAGTGTTTGGCGCAAGTGGTGTCGGGAACTATTCCAGCCCCAACCACAACGACGCTGGTGAAACCAAAGAACCCGACTACGGTTCCTGTTGTGCCGAATAACACCGTTGTGGTGAGCATTGTGGATCCGCCGGCACTGCCTGTTGTCAGTACATCGAGTACCTCGACGACAACAACGACAACGATTCCTGGAGTTGTTTCGCCAAGCACAACGCCAAGCAAGCAATACATCAAAGATCGCTATCCAACCGGCCCTGTAAACACCGTGCCGATTGGCGCGTACTGGGTGTACAACTGCGAAAAGGGTTTGCCACTTTCCGCGGTTACCAGTATCGCGGGTTAACCATGACTGTGTTGTCAGACCTTCTCGCAGTGCAGACAACAGACATTGAAATTTCACAAGCAAAACACCGAGTCACTCACTTGCAGGAAACGATTGATCGTGATGCTGCAAAGAGGGCGCTTGCCGAAATAGAGACACAGATTGCACATTGCGATGCGGAGGTTACATCTGCTTCTGCAGAAATTACGAAGGTTGATCGGTTGTCGCATGAACATGACGACAAGCTGGTGAAGCTGAATAAGCAACTAAAGACTGTCATCGCTCCACGTGAGGCTGAAGCGCTGCAGCATGAAATTGCAACGGTGACAGCCGAGCGAAGCGCACTCGATGATCGCGAACTCGAACTGATGGGTGTCGTTGAAGCCGCAGAACTTAAAAAAAGTGAACTCGCACCGTTGCACGTAAGCGCCAAAAGCGTTTTGGCCTCTGCGACCATGGCTCTGAGCTCGGCAAAGCAAAAGATTGATGCAGAGATTGCTGCACTTCTCGAGCAGCGAAGCGCGCAGTCGCTTGTCGTTCCCGCTTCATTGTTATCAACGTATGAGGCTAAGCGTAAGCATCGCCCCGATGGAGCAGTGTGCAAATTGACTGGCCCAACATGTGGATCATGCCATCTTGATATTTCACAAGGTGAAATTAACGCGATGCGCGCAATGCCTGATTCTGATTTTCCCGAATGCCCGCACTGCGGCAGTTTTATCGTATTTTAGGTAGTCATGTTCTTTTGGTTTATTGGCACTGCGGTTGCAACTATTTGGTTCGTATTTCACGATAAGAAATTCGGGTATCGACATGTTGTTGCAGGTGCACTTGTACCAGATGTCATCGAAGTGTTTCTCGGTCACGCAGGGCCTCTGCACAGTGTGGTCACGATGGTGGCAATCATGGCGGCGGTCATGTTGATCACGTATGGGCGAAAGAAGTCGCGCAGCAACATGCTGGCTGTTGTTATCGGCATGTTTTTACACCTGGTATTCGATGGCGCTTTCGCAAACACCAAGATGTTTTGGTGGCCAATTTCGGGATTGAAATTTGGTGACTCTGCGTTGCCAGTGTTTGACCGCGGATTTTTGAATATTCCGCTTGAAATAATCGGGGTGCTATTACTCTTGTGGACACGCAATCAGGTTAAGGACAACTCGTAATGCAGCCATTTCTCTATTCAGTTGAACGTGAATACCCAGTTTCGATCAATCGCTTGTGGCAAGCCTGGACCACAACCAGCGAACTAGAAACGTGGTACCACGGAATTGAACACCGTTGCGTTCCCGGTCTTACTTCTTCCGAGCTTCATATTGGGGGGTTGTGGTCCGTAGCAATCGACGTTCCGCAGTTCAATTTTGTTGCGTACTTTTATGGCCAGTACACGAAAATTGATGCCAACCGCCAATTGCAGCACACTATGCATTACACCGATTCGGTAGACGCCTTCAATCTCAAAGACATGGCAACACCTTCGCATTTGGTGATTCTTGATTTTGAAGAGCGGGGAAGCGCTAGTTGGGTGAAGTTCAGCCAATACGGCGAATTGCCGGGTGGCGATGTGTCGAAGACCCAGGCCGGAATGGAAAGTTACTTTGACTCGCTAGGGCAGTTCCTCAACTCAAATTAAGTGACGGTGAGTGGGTCTGTAAGCGGGGTTCTGTAATCGATGATCATCCCTCTATGCGACCTACCCGTGGGTTGTTTGTTGTAAACAACAAACGAACGGACAGCTCATGCCCACTGCATGGTCTTGCTTCGAATGGTGGCCCCAAGCCACGCAAGTTGCCTCACGTGCTGGTGCGCTCTTACCGCACCGTTTCACCCTTACCTGTTTCGCAATCTTGCGACTGCGCTCATCGGCGGTTTGTTCTCTGTTGAACCTTGCGTCAAGTTGCCCCGACCCGACTCTCGCCGGCACTCTGTCCTGTGAAGCCCCGACTTTCCTCAGATAGTGGTGCAAGCACCATTACCCGCGATCATCCGACCTACTCACCGTCAAGGTAAGTGTACGGGCGAGTTATTGGCAGTCGACGAAGTCGTAGATCAAGCCGTTAAGGCTTGGTGTTTCAAAAGTCAACGTTGGCTTCAAGTTGTCGGAATTAGGCGTTCCAACCGACAACAACACGGTGGAGAGCGAACCGAATGCGGCAGGTACTGAAGCGATATTTGGTTTGCCAGTGGTTTCGTTGATGGTTGGTCCAACTGATGCATATCCACCGTTTAACACCTGCGCGAGCACGACAGCATGGCGAGCTTCAGCGGATGCAATTCGCATCGCGTCTGCACGCAATGTTGGTGAGGTAAGAGTGGCAACAAAGCCTTGGTAAGTCTGAACACCGATGTTTTCCATTGCATGAACGAGCGCAACGATGTCGCGACTGGTGTCTGGGTTGCCTTTTTCCGTAACCAACTTCAGTGCCGGATCAATGTACAAACTGTTCATTCGAGCATTTGCGCATGTATGTGCTTTACCACCAAGCGAAACAGCAAGAGCATTCACGGTGTCTGCATGCGTCTGGTGATTATCGCGGAATCGCTTAACCGCATCGGTCAGCTTTGCGTAGTCACCAGTCAACATGCTGTCGTTCAGAATGAGGTTGTATAGATCAATTGCGTTGTATTCGATTGACGCCGCAGTGCGAAGCAATACGGCGTCGGTAACAACGCCTTCTGGGATCGCTGTTGTAGGAGTGGCAACGCCTTCGCTCAAAATGTTTGCACTTGGTACGACACCAGACTGCTTGCCGCAAGCAGCAAGGAACGCTGCACCAAATACTGAAAGTCCGCCTACACGGAGTGCGTCACGACGTGAGATGTTGTTCATGGAGCTACCGTTGTTTCGGTTGAAGCCACTGTGGCTTGTGCAATTTTTGGAGCAAGTGAATTCGCCCCAGCATTCAGAGCTGAAGTGACGCTGAGCGAAGGAAGCGTTCCGAACACTGCGCCCATACGAGCTTCAATGGTGATGATTGAAGCAAGAATTCTTGCGCCATCTATACCTGCCAACTGTCCGAGAATGTCGGTGTTGGTTGCGGCCAGTGTGTTCTCGAGCGCTTGCAGTGACGCATATGCCGATTGAGCGGAAGCGAGTTGGCCAACATGTGATGAGTACAACGACTCATTGCGAGTGTTTGTCGCAGCTTTGCCAATGAGACCGTTCATGGCCTGCGCATATGAGTTGTGGTGTTCGCCAAACAGCGTCAACATGGCCAACTCATCGTCTGCATATTTTCCAGATTCGACAGCCTTCTTGTATAGGTCGCGTGCGGCGAGCTCAACACCTTGCGCAAATTGCAACAGTTGCTTATCGGCTTCCGTCGGTTGTGCTGGTGGCGTGCTGCGCGGGGTGCTTGCTTGCGCGGTGGTCACGTGAATATTCCTTTCCAAGTACTGACAAATTTTGCCCTAATGGGGCGCTAACAATCTAGAAGTCAAGAGCCGACAACTCGGGTATCCAACCCGATGCGCGATTCAGTGCCTCGTTCCATTGTGCGCGGTCCAAAGCCCTATTTGGAGCCACAATGGTGGCCGGAGACCACGTGCTGACCGCTTCGGGTAGCGATTTCCATGTTCCCACGGCCACCCCTGCCAAGAATGCGGCGCCAAGGGTGGTTGCTTCGGTGACGGGAGACACTTCGATGGTCCGCTGTGATGCATTGGCAAGTGCCTGAACAAAGGTCGGGTTCTTGCTCATGCCGCCATCAATTCGTACCGAAGTAGTGGCGAGTCCTGAATCCGTTTCAGCAGATTCGATGAGATCGGTGCCGCGATGTGCGATTCCTTCAAGCACCGCACGCACAATGTGGCTACGCGATGTGCCGCGAGTGATACCAAACAACGATCCACGTGCGCCATAGTCCCATCGCGGAGTGCCAAGACCAAGCAGTGCAGGAACATACACAACGCCTTCAGTGGTTTCACACTGCGCAGCAACATCGTGACTTTGTTCCGGCGTGTCAATTATGTTCATGTCATTGCACAACCAATCGATGTTGGTTCCTGCTGACAACATGATTGCCTCAGCACCCCAATTTATGGACTGCGCATCGCTGTAAGCAATGATCGGGAAAGTTCCGCCTTTGCTGCGTTGTGCAGATGTTGGTGCGACAGAGCCGGTGAAAATATCGAGCATTCCACCTGTGCCAAAAGTGATTTTGGTTTTGCCAGGTTCGATGCAACCTTGACCGATCAGTGAACCTTGCTGGTCGCCAATGATGCTGGCAATCGCTGGGGCACCATCGAGTGCGGTTGCGTTTCCAATTACGCCAGTCGACGTGACAACGGTTGGCAACATCGATTCGTCAATGCCCATCAGTGAAAGTGAACGTTGCGACCACGACTGTGTGAGTGGATCAAGCAAACCAGTCACTGCTGCATTCGAATGATCGGTCACATGTAATGCACCATTCGACAGCACAGAAGCAACCCACGTGTCAACAGTTCCTATTCGAATGATGGCGCCGGCAGGTATCGGGTAGTTCTTCAACATCCACGAGGCCTTAGTTGCGGTTTGGTTTGGCGCAAGTGTCAGATTGTGTTCAATTTTTGCCGTGATGCATTCGCCGACAGTGCGCAAGTCTTGCCACGAAAGTGACGGGCCAATGGGTAATCCAGTATTTGCGTCCCACACCACAGTCGACGCACGTTGAGTAGTAATTCCAACAGCATCAACTTTGCCAGCTTGAGCAAGGGTGTTACTTGCAACTCGCAGAACGGCATCGCGCATGGCAAGTGCATCAAATTCAACTAGACCAGCGAAGGGAGAAGTAGGCGAGCACAGCTCGTAGTTCAGGTGAGCGACACTTCCATCGTTGCGCACAACAGCTGCGCGTAAGCCAGTGGTTCCAACGTCGATAACGAGGACGCTCATGGCCACACCGGCTTTCCGTCATTTCGCTTTGATGTGAGACCAATTTTTCCTGGATTCAACAAATCCTTTGGATCCAACGTGTTCTTTAGCCCCTGAAGCAGTTGCATTGCATTGCCAAGAGATTCCTGCATGAAGCGAGCGCGGTTAATGCCAATACCGTGATGGTGCGAAACGCTTGCCCCGAGTTTGATGGCTTCGCGTTGACCCGCGTTCCACATGGCGATGTAGTGGTCTTCAACCGTGTCGGTTTTGTCGCCAGCAAATGTGAAATACAGGCATGCACCATCTAGGTAGCTGTGCGAAAGATGGCATGACGCGGAGCGTGCTCCGGGTGCCGACATAAATGCAGAGCGAACTCCATTGAAAATGGATTCGAGTTTCGACCACGGTGCAGAAACTTCCATGGTGTCCACGATGTATCCCTTGCGGGTGAGTGCTTGTAAGCCACTGGTGTCATTGCGGTGATGCAGCCATTTTTCAACCAGCTCAATGTCGCCAACTTTTCCGCGATTTCGAATTGCCGATTCGCGCACGATGTCGAGAGTTGCCTTCACCAAACGCTCATCGCCCTCGTCGAGTACGAGCAGCGTGCACTGCGAACCATCTAAACCATGCGATCGCTGACTTTCGGTTTGGTCATATAACCGCAGTACTGCTGGTGTTGCACCATTGCGTACCGAATCTCGGCATGCGTTTATGCCATCGATAAAGGAAGGGAATACATAAGAAGCTCGAGCTTGAAACTGGGCAACAGGGTGCGCGCGTAGCCACACCTTGGTAATGACTCCAAGAGTTCCTTCGCTTCCAATGAATAACGATGTGAGGTCCGGTCCAATTGCCGAAGCCGGTGCACCACCCGTGCGAACGACGTCGCCGTTAGCGAGGACAACTTCAAGGCCAACCACCATGTCCTCAATTTTTCCGTAACGCGTTGAATATTGTCCTGCGCCGCGACATGCCACCCATCCGCCAACAGTGGAAATATCAAACGATTGTGGGAAGTGGCCAACCGTGAGTGAGTGCTTCGATTGCAATTCGTTTTCAAAATCCGGGCCAAATGTTCCTGGCAACACTTCAACGATTCCCGACACTTCATCTACTGAAACAATTCCTTGCAATGAAGTGACATCAAGAACAACTCCGCCATATAACGGAACAGCAGATCCGCATACACCACTTCGACCACCAGCAACCGTGAGTGGCAAGTCGTGTGCGTTACACACCGTAACTATTGCTGCAACTTGTTCGGTGGTGCAAGGCGCGCACACTGCGGCAGCCTTGCGTGGAGTTTTGCCTTGCAACGCCCAATGCATGGCGAGCGGCCACCAGTCACGACCATGTTCTGCAATCGACTGCGCATCTACGGAAGTTGCACAAATGCTTTGCAGTTCTTTAAGAACCTCTGCAGAAAGTGATGGGGTTGCGGAGAATCGTTCAGTTATTTCGTTGGCCGCAACTGAAAACTCAATCGGCTCAGTTGGCTGGGTCATGCCAAGAGATTACGACTACTGAACAGATGCCAAGAATTCGGCTTCGCTTACAAGCCCTGCCGCTTCTTCTCGTGAACATGAATCCACGAAAAAAGCCACTTGGCGGTCTATTTCGGCTGCATCCCATTGCAGTTCAGTTGCCATGAGCTCGGCAACTTTGCGAGCGCTCGCAAGTGTTGCGCGGCGGTTAATGATGCGAGCGCGTGTTCGACGCGATAACACGTCGTCGAGCGTTTGGGCCATTTCGTTGCGGCAAGCGAATACTGCTTCCGCACGAAGATAGGGAAGACCCGCGATAAGTGGTTCGGCAAGCGTTGAGTCGTGAGCAATCAATTCTTTAATGCTGTTGAGTTCGCTTCCGAAGCGCTCAGCCAAATGCGCATCAGCACCAATCAACATCGACGACTTGAATCCATTTGCTCCAAGAATCGGCAAATTCTTGGTCTTGCACTTTTTCGCTTTGCCAGTGTGCTTCACCACTTCATCAACGGTGTGTTCAGACATTTTGCGATAGGTGGTGAGTTTGCCACCCATGATGGAAATCACACCGGAGTCCGAGACTTTCACTTTATGTTTACGTGACAAGTCTGCAGTTTTTCCTTTTGCAGTAGTTCCGTCTTCGTTGCGCACGAGTGGTCGAAGTCCTGACCACACTGCGGTTACGTCATCAACGGTCACGTTTGTGGTGATGGATTGGTTGAGCGCTTCTAAGACGTAGTGAATGTCTTCTGCACTGGTTTGCGATTCTTCTACTCCGCCCGCGAAGTCAGTATCAGTAGTCCCAATGTAGGTGTATTGGTAGGTGCCATCGCCGTTTGAAATCCACGGCACGACAAACAAACTGCGCTTGTCTCGACGAACAGGGATAACGATCGCAATGTCGTTTTGCACCTTCTTCCAAGGAACCGTGATGTGGATTCCCTTCGCAGGACGAATGCTGTGTGGGTTTGTTCCTTCGTCGGCTTGTCGAACATTGTCGGCCCACACGCCAGCGGCATTCACCACAGTGGTTGCGCGAATGGTGAAGGGCTCGCCATGAGTTGGTTGAACTTGTGCGCCGCGAGCTACGCCTGCTTCATCGTGCACGATCTTGGTAACTGTGCATTGGTTTGCAATAGCAGCTCCATGTAGTGCTGCGGTGCGAGCAACGGTGACGCACAAACGTGAATCGTCGGCAGCAGCGTCGTAATACAGGTATGCACTCGCAAGTTTTTCGAATGGCATGGTGGGGAGGTGCTGGTGCGCAGCTTTTGCCTTTAATCGACGATGGAACTTTCCAATGCGCCAACCACCGGTTAGGTCGTACATCCACAACGCGCTACCAAGTGCACGCGCAATCTTTTTAGAAACCACACCGTCCTTGGTAAGGATCGGAATCATGAATGGGAGAAGTTGAACGAGATGAGGTGCATTTTTTCGTAGACGCTGGCGCTCGTGAAGTGCTTCGTATACCAAACCAATTTCACCTTGTTGCAAATAGCGAAGCCCGCCGTGAATGAGCTTGCTGCTCTTTGATGAAGTGCCAGACGAGAAGTCGTCCTTTTCAACCAGGGCTGTTCGAAGGCCGCGGGAAGCCGCATCGAGAGCCACGCCAACTCCGGTTATTCCGCCACCAATGACTAAAACGTCGAATTGCTCGGTCTTGAGGCGATCAATATTGAAATCGCGGTTGAAATTCACGCCGACAGCCTAAACCTTGCCCTGCAGATAAGAGCCATTTTGCGCCATATTCAGGATTTCCTAATTTTCAAAGATTTCTTGTTAGCAAGACTTGCAAATTAGATAAATCATGCCTAATCTCATCGGCATGCAAACGCCTACCGAACTCGCAGCGGCATATCGCAGTCAGGGACGCAAGCTCACCCCTCAGCGGCAGTTGCTGTTCCAGCTGATGTATGGCAACGACAAGCACCCAACAGCCGAAGCGCTATTTGCTGAAGCTTCATCGCAGATGCCGGGCATATCGCTGCGAACGGTGTATCAAACGTTGAACGAACTTGCCGAAATGGGCGAGTTGCAGTTCATCGACATTGGTGGCGGTGCAACACGTTTCGATCCAAACCTCGACGACCACCACCACGTGGTGTGTGTCGATTGCGGACAGATTCGCGATGTGCATGTAAACGGCACTGCAGCGTTAAAACCTGTTGGCATCGAAGATTTCACCATCAATGAAGTTGGGGTGGTGTTCCAGGGCGTGTGTTCAACATGCGAAAAAGGTCGTGCGAAGTCCAACAAGACAGCGCATGCGAAGTCTCCTGCACCGCAGGCGAAAGTAAGTAAGTAAAACAAAACCAAACAACAACAGAGGAGAAAATCATGGCAGGCCTCGCAGGCACCCATACACATGAAAACCTCAAGGAAGCGTTTGCAGGCGAGAGCCAGGCAAATCGTCGTTACTTGTGGTTCGCACAGAAGGCAGATATCGAGGGTTACCCAGACATTGCTGGCTTGTTCAAGAACGTTGCTGACGGCGAAACCGGTCACGCACACGGTCACCTTGAATATCTTGCAGAAGTTGGCGACCCAGCATCGGGAGAGCCAATTGGTGACACCGAACAAAACTTGAAGTCATCTGTTGCAGGCGAAACCTATGAGTACACCCAGATGTACCCAGGTTTCGCAAAGACCGCTCGCGAAGAAGGCTTTGCCGAAATCGCTGACTGGTTCGAAACTCTTGCACGCGCTGAGAAGAGCCATGCAGGCCGCTTCGCAGAAGGCTTGAAGAGCATTTCCTGATTAAGAATTAGTCAGAACTTGGTGGATGTTGCATGGGCAACTGTGCAACATCCACTGCAAGATTTTCATTTAATAACAAAGGCGCAAATAGATGACAACAATTTACGATCCACATCACCCGCTCTATCTCGACGAGGCTGACACTCGCAAGGAGCTTGAGCGTGTGTACGACCTGTGTCACGGTTGTCGCTTGTGCTTTAAGTTTTGCCCTTCGTTCCCAACGTTGTTTTCCTACATTGATGCGCACGACGATCAAGATGCGGGCAAGATGACGCCTGCTCAACAAGATCACGTCGTTGACGAATGCTTCCAATGCAAATTGTGTTACGTCATGTGCCCGTACATTCCCGAACTTCACGAATGGGCGCTCGACTTCCCTCGCCTCATGCTTCGTGCAGACGCCATGCGTCGCGCCAACGGCCAGGTGTCTGCTCGCGACAAGCTCACTACCGCAGTCATGGGGCACACCGATGCACTGGGCAAAGCGGCAACAAAAGCTGGAGTAATCAGCAATGTGGTCATGGGTGCAAAGCCGGGTTCGCTTATTCGCAAAGTAGTGGAAAAGACAGCTGGCATTTCTAGCGTGCGAATGTTGCCGCCATTTGCTAAGCAACGCTTCACCACTTGGTTTAAGAAGCGCCCGCAAATTCGTCTTACCAAGTCGCAAGGCGATGTAGCGGTGTTCCCAACGTGTCTCGTTGAATACCAAGATCCGAAAATTGGTCATGACATGGTGAAGGTGTACGAACACAACGGCATTTCATGCTCGCTCGCTGGAACTACCAATTGCTGTGGTGCGCCATACTTGCACTCTGGCGACATGGACACATTCACAAAGGTTGCAGCAAAGAACATTTCTGAACTGGTAAAAGATGTTCGTGCCGGCAAAGACATTGTTGTTCCGCAACCAACGTGCAGTTACATCTTGAAAAAAGATTACGTCGACTACGTCGGTGGCCCCGACGCCAAATTGGTATCCGAACACACCTACGACGCTGCTGAATACCTCATGAAGATTCACAAGACCGAAGGCAAGTCACTCGACACCGAGTTCAAGGGAACCGTCCCTGAAACGGTGACGTATCACACGCCATGTCACTTACGTGCACAGAACATTGGTCTGAAGAGTCGTGACCTCATGAAACTCACTGGCGCAAAAATCAAACTCGTGCAGCAGTGTTCGGGTATCGACGGCATGTGGGGATTACGCGCAGAGAATGCGCACTTGTCTATGCCCATTGCCGAAAAGCTTGGGAAAATGATCAACGAAGCAAATGGCGATGTCGTAACTGGCGATTGTCATTTGGCAAACACCGCAATTAATGAACAAACAGGAAACAAACCCGTACACCCACTGCAAGTTGTTGCACGTGCGTACGGCTTCACAGAGGAGAAATAATCATGGCAACCCCGACCAATGCAATTGCATCACGCAAACTGAAACTAGAAGACATTCTCGATCTTCGCGCGTACGAACGTATTCGTGAAGAGAGTCGCAAAACGAGCATCGAAACCAAGGGCAAGCGTCGAATTGGTCTTGGCGAAGTCGTCACCGTCATGTTTGAGAATCGTCAAACCATGTGGTACCAGATTCAAGAAATGATCCGTTCTGAAAAGTCAATGCACGACGAACAGGTAATGGAAGAATTACATGCGTACAACCCGCTCATTCCCGAAGTCGGACAACTGTCGGCAACGTTGTTCATCGAACTCACATCCGAAGATCAAATGCGCGAATGGCTGCCAAAGTTGGTGGGCATTGAAAGCTCATTGCTCCTCAAACTGAGCGACGGCTCACAAGTTCGTTGCATTACCGACGAAGCTCACGCCGAACAGCTCACCCGCGACTACATCACAGCAGCGGTTCACTACATTCGCTTTGAGTTCACGCCAGAACAAGTGGAACTCTTCGCGGCCGGTGGAGCGCAGTTGGTGTGCGATCACCCGGCATATGGCCGAAGCGCTGATTTGCCAGCGGTAACCATTGCCGAATTGCTCACCGACCTTCGTCCGTAAGGGGCTTAATTAGGCCTGTATTGGGCCAAATAGGCAAATTGGCACGGACACCCGACGCCGTTCTACAGTCACCCGCGGGGAAGTAGTCAGCATTTGGCAAAGGGGGCCGTGCATGGCGATAGCGGATGTGGCGTGGCGTAGCAGTGGTGCCTGCCAAGGACTCGATGCGGAAATCTTCTACCCCGAAAATGAAGATCACGCCGACTTCGCTTTATCGGTGTGCGAGCAATGCGTCGTTCGCATAGCGTGTCTTAACTATGCGTTGGATGCTCGTGAACAACAAGGTGTGTGGGGTGGAGCAACTGCTCGCGACCGCCGCAAAATGTTACGCCAGCGCCGTCACACTGCATAACGGAGTAGCGCAATGAGCGCCATTGACGAAGTTGGCGGCTGGGCTGTAGTCCTTGGAAAAATTTCAACGGGAACCGATTTGTCGTTGAATGAGGCGCGTGCCGCAATGCGCACCGTGCTCGAAGGCGAAGCTAGTTCTGCGCAAATCGCCGCGCTGGTCATGGGTCTTCGCACAAAAGGCGAAAGCGCTGTCGAATTGGAAGGAATGCTCGCAGAGGTGCGCAATGCTTCGGCGCGTGTCGAACTTCCATCAGAAGTTGCATCGCGTGCAATTGACATTGTTGGCACAGGTGGCGACAAGTCGCATTCAGTAAACATCTCAACAATGGCTGCGTTCGTGGTTGCTGGCGCTGGTGTGCCTGTGTGCAAGCACGGAAATCGTGCGGCATCGTCACAATGTGGAACAGCCGACGTGCTTGAAGCACTGGGTGTACGTATCGATCTAGACCCAGCAGATGTTGCACGATGCGTTGTTGAAACCGGAATGGGATTTTGTTTCGCACAGAAGTTTCATCCTGCGTTTCGTCATGCCGGGCCAACCCGCAAAGAAATTGGAGTACCCACTGCATTTAATTTGCTTGGACCAATGGCTAACCCAGCAAATGTGTCGTTCATGGTGGTTGGTGTAGGCGACCCGAGCGCAGCAGAAAAAATGGCTCGTGCAATTGCAACACGCGGAGTAGAGCGTGCCTGGATTGTTCACGGGCACGGTGGTCTTGACGAACTTTCATTGAGTGGACCATGTTCAGTTGTTGAAGTGCGCAGTAACTCTTTGAGCGCATTCACTATTAATGCAATTGATCTTGGTCTTCAACCTGCCGACGTCACTGCTGTTCGCGGCGGCGACCCAGCACACAACGCACGAGTGGTGCTCGACACATTTAACGGACAACTTGGACCAGTGCGCGACATTGTGGTGTTAAACGCCGCGGCCGGGCTCACGGTTGCTGGTGTGAGTTCCTCGATGGAGGAAGGCGTTTTGCTTGCGCAAGCCTCAATTGATAATGGATCTGCATTACGCGTGGTCGATGCATTGAAAATTTCTAGTAACGCTGTGGCACGATAGATCGCTATGAGTGCATTGCACGTTCGTGTTCCCGCCAGTTCGGCCAACTTGGGCCCGGGTTTCGATGCATTGGGTATGGCGTTAACTCTTCATTTGGAAATGGGCATTGACGACGGGTCTGCACTTCCAGAATTCGCCAAGATCATCGACGACAGCCATCCATCACTTGCTGCGTTTCGCCATGCGGGTGGAACGGGTGATGTGTGGGTCCGTTCAGTTATTCCAATGGGTCGCGGGCTTGGCTTCAGCGGAGCAGCGCGAGTTGCTGGTGTGGTTCTGGGTCATGCACAACGCAACGGAAAAGATTCACTCGTTAACGATCGGAAAGAGTTATTACGACTGAGCACCGAGCTTGAAGGTCATCCAGACAATGTTGCGGCCTCACTTGTTGGTGGCGTAACGGCCAGCACGGGCGGCGAAGTAGTGAAGCTTCCGCTCGGATTTGACCCTGCGTTCATCGCGTGGGTGCCGGAAACGCAGACCTCCACCGAAAAGTCGCGTACCGCTATTGCGTCATCCATTCCTCTTGCCGACGTGGTGTTCAACATTGGCCATACGGCGCTGTTGATGGCGGCCTTTGCTGCTGGCGACATTGCTGTGTTGCGTGAGGCAACGAAAGACCGCATGCATCAAGACGTTCGCTTTTCAGCCTCGCCGAACTCGCACGAGGCGTATCAGGCAGCGCTTGCAACCGACGCGTGGTGTACATGGCTTTCTGGTTCTGGTCCAACGGTTGGCGTGCTTTGTGCAAAGGTCGATGCCTCTGGCATCGCAGACCAATTGCCAAAGTCTGGTGTTTCGCACATCTTGAATATCGATCACGATGGGGCAGTATTCATCTAACTCCGTTACACCCGGTGGGCAGACTTCATTAGTACGCAATTGGCGCACACATGAACTCAATAACCGAAACCAAAGCCCACTGACAGTAACTACAGGAGCCATCATGAATGCCAATAATCAGCCAGTCCTTGTTATCAATTGTGAGTCGTGCGTCATGCGCGAAACCGATGCATGCAGCGACTGTCTCGTCACGTTTATGTGCGGAGATTCCCAAGAATCTGCCGTAGTTTTCAACCTCGAAGAGCAACGCGCAGTTCGGTTGCTTGCAAATGCCGGAATGGTGCCTACGCTTCGGCATCGTGCCGTTAGCTAACCAGCAACCTTGTAGTCGCGAAGAAGCGGCTGCGTACACCGAGCGGTTACTTGCCCTTGGCGCCGCCAGCGGCATCGATCGTTTAGGCGTAGCACCCGCAACCACTATGCAGCGTGCTCGCGAAACATTGCACGCGCGTAAATCTGCCGGGCTGCATGACACCATGCAGTTCACCTATCGCAATCCCGATCGTTCGACGAACCCGCAAGTTTCGGTGCCGAATGCGCAAGCGATGATTGTTGGCGCATGTTCGTATGCAACCGATGCGCCTCCTGCGCCGCAGCAACTCAGCGCACGAGTTGCGCGTTATGCGTGGGCAAATTTCTACGAGTCGCTTCGCGCTGGTCTTGGTGTGATGAGTGATGCGCTGCAAGCTGATGGATGGAACGCGCAGGTGTTCGTCGATCACAATGCACTGGTCGACCGCGAGTCTGCGTATCTTGCCGGACTTGGCTGGTACGGCAAGAACGCAAACCTGCTGATCAATGGAGCAGGAAGTTTCTTTGTCTTGGGAAGCGTGATCACCGATGCTCCACTTGTGGTGAACGAACGACCCGTCGACGATGGTTGTGGTTCGTGCAAACGATGTTTGGACTCATGCCCAACGAATGCCATTGTCGAGCCAGGTGTGATCGATGCCGCAAAGTGTTTGGCATGGTTGGTGCAAAAGCCTGGCGTGTTCAAGCGCGAGTACCGAACAGCGCTTGCCGATCGCGTGTATGGGTGCGACTCGTGTCAAGACGTGTGCCCGCCAACAATTCGGTTGAGTATTGCTACCAAGCCATCGGTGGTGCGCGCATGGGTTCCAATTCTGCAGATGCTCGAAATGGACGGTGCGCAACTGCTTGAGTCAGTTGGTCAGTGGTATATCGCAGACCGCAATCCCATGTGGGTGCGCCGCAATCTGCTGATTGTGCTGGGCAACATCGGCAATGCTAACGATGAGGATGTGCGCAACGTCATTCAAAAATTCTGCACGCATGCAGAACCGATGCTTCGGGCTCACGCAATTTGGAGCGCAGCGCGACTTGGGTTGCGTGAGTTCGTTCCCGAAACTGATGATGATCCGATTGTGGTGGAAGAATTACGCAACTTGCCTGAAGCGCGAGTTGGCTAACGCATCTGTCAGTATTGGTGCGAGCGCCTGCCATGAAACACCTTCTTGTCACAAATGATTTCCCGCCGAAGGTCGGTGGAATCCAAAACTTGCTGTGGGAGTGGTGGCGCAGGCTTCCGCCCGATTCGTTCGCGGTGCTTACTTCGCCACATACAGACGCAGCGGAATTCGACGCACAGCAGCCGTACCTCATTCGGCGAACGAAGGAACCGGTGTTGCTGCCGCATCCATGGATGATTCAACGCATCAACGAAATGGCTGAGGAAATTGGCGCCGACTTCATTGTGCTTGACCCTGCAGTTCCACTTGGCATCGTTGGCCCGGCTCTCAAACTTCCGTACATGGTGGTGTTACATGGTTCCGAAGTAACCGTGCCAGGTCGTTTGCCTGGTTCGAAACAAATTCTCGCGCGTGTGTTGCGTGGCGCTCAACACATCATTGCTGGGGGCGGATATCCCGCAGCTGAGGCTCGTCAGGCTGGTGGCGAGAATTTGCCAATCACCGTTGTGCCGCCTGGCGTCGACACGCAACGATTCGCTCCAATTGAATTTGATCAACGCAATGCAACACGCTCAAAGTTTGGTTTCGATCAGGATGCAGAACTCATTGTTGGCGTTAGCCGATTAGTACCGCGCAAAGGTTTCGACACCCTGATTCGCGCTGCAGCGGCACTTGCACCAAGCAGACCAAAGTTGCGCGTAGCGATAGGCGGTAAAGGTCGTGACACCGATCGATTGCAAAAACTCATTACCCAAACACGTGCACCAGTCACGCTGCTAGGAAGAGTGTCGAACGACGATCTTCC
>JALQUZ010000016.1 GCA_023263695.1 Ilumatobacteraceae bacterium | reverse complement strand
AAACAACACCTCCTCATGTTGTCTGCGCAAGGTGGAGTTGAAATTGAAGAGGTTGCTGCAAAAGATCCAACTGCAATCGTGAAGTTGCACATCAATCCAATTAATGGTTTGTCGCTTGCAACTGCTCGTCAAGCATCGGTTGATGCAAAAATTCCGGAGAAGGCACTTGATGGTGTTGCCGACATGTTGGTGAAGTTATACGAATGCTTTACCAAGGGCGATTGCGACCTCGCCGAAATTAACCCGTTGATTTTGAAGCCAACAGGCGAAGTACATGCACTCGATGCAAAGGTGAGTCTGGATAGCAATGCTGCCTTCCGCCACCCAGAGTGGGAAGAGTATGCAGCAACCGAAGAACTCGATGCTCGCGAACAATTGGCCCGCGAAAAGAACCTGCAGTACATCGGTCTTGATGGAACGGTGGGAATTATTGCCAACGGTGCTGGTCTTGCGATGAGCACCTTGGACGTGGTGAACCAAGTTGGCGGCAGTGCGGCGAACTTCCTCGATATAGGTGGCGGCGCAAATGCTGAACTCATGACAGCGGCGCTTGAAGTGATTAACTCTGATGCCAAGGTGAAGAGTATTTTCATCAATATTTTTGGCGGAATTACCCGTGGCGAAGAAGTTGCCAAAGGAATTGTTGAAGCCGTGAACCGTGTAACGCTTCGTGCGCCAATTGTTATTCGCCTCGATGGCACCAACGCCGAAGAGGGTCGCAAGATTCTTGCCGAGGCAGGTATTCCAGATTCACAGCTCACTAGTCGACCAACCATGCTCGAAGCTGCTCGTGCGGCTGTCGCGTTGGCTAAGTAAAGGAACGTCATGGCAATTTTTGTAGATCAACACACCAAGGTCATCGTTCAAGGCTTAACTGGCGGACAAGGTCGTTTCCACGGATTACGTAACAAGGCCTACGGCACACAAGTTGTTGGTGGAGTAACTCCAGGCAAAGCTGGACAAGACGTTGAAGGGGTTCCAGTATTCGACTCAGTTGAAGATGCAGTGAAGGCAACAGGTGCAACTGCTTCGTTTATTGCCGTTCCACCGAAAGCAGCACCAGCTGCAATTCTTGAAGCCGCACGTGCCGGTATCGGATTTGTTGTATGCATCACCGAAGGAATTCCAGCGCAAGACGAAGCGCGCGTCTATGCAACGTTGCAGCGCGACTTTCCTGCAACTCGACTCCTTGGGCCAAACTGCCCAGGAATTATTAGCCCGGGTAAGTGCAATATTGGAATTACTGCTGGTGAAATTGCACAACTTCCAACTGCATCGGGTCCAAACGTAGGCATCGTGTCGCGTTCAGGAACTCTGACCTATCAGGCGCTGTACGAATTGAAGCAGCAGGGAATCGGCGTCAGCACGTGTGTGGGAATCGGTGGCGACCCTGTTCCTGGAACTTCATTTGTTGATTGCTTGGCAGAGTTTCAAGCAGACCCAGAGACTCACGCCATCATCATGATTGGGGAAATTGGTGGATCTGCAGAAGAAGAAGCTGCAGAATTCATCACCAACCACGTGACCAAGCCAATGAGTGCGTACATCGCAGGCGTAACTGCACCAGCAGGGAAAAAGATGGGCCACGCTGGCGCAATTGTTTCTGGCGGCAAGGGAACAGCACAAGGAAAAATGGACGCATTGCGGATGGCTGGAGTCAAGATTGGGCTGAACCCAACTGAGGCTGGCTCGCTGATGGCCGAAATTGTAAATAACCTTCGTTAAGTGAATCGCCCCCAGCAATCCATTTCGTACTTGCCAGGCCTTGATGGCCTTCGTGCAATTGCGGTGCTTGCCGTGGTGGTGTACCACGCAAATAAAAACTGGCTGCACGGTGGTTTTCTTGGCGTAGAAGTGTTTTTTGTAATCAGCGGATACCTCATCACGCTGTTATTGCTCACTGAATCTGAGCAGCACGGAAGAATTAACTTCCGCGCATTCTGGAAGCGTCGAGCTCGACGATTACTACCAGCACTATGGACACTGCTTCTTGGAGTCACCATTTATTGTTCGTTGTTTGAGCGTGCTGAATTGGGAAAACTTCGTGGCGATGTAATTGCAGCGTTCATTTACGTATTTAATTGGTTCAAAATTTGGGCACGTGCTTCGTATTTTGATGCAAGTGCACTTGATCCACTTCGCCATTTGTGGTCTCTTGCAGTTGAGGAGCAGTTCTATTTGGTGTGGCCAGTGCTCATTGCAGTGGTGTTAAAGAAGTACGGCCGTAGGCCAGCAAAATTGGGCCCCATCTTCTTGGGCATTTCGGTTGCTATTGCCATGTATGTTGCAACCACATATGCGCCAGGCGTTCGAGGAACGCCTATTGAAACGCCAGAGCAATACATCTCGTTATTTGGACACGCCGTTTCGCGTCTCGACTTCCTCTTCCTAGGAACCATCGGTCGCTCTGGTGGTCTATTTCTTGGTGCAGCCTTGGCGTTCTGGTTCCGACCATCTATGTTCACCGGATCGCAATCATCCAATGATCGCCACATCGTTTCAGCTTTTGCAGTTGCGGGAATGGCCGGACTTGCGTGCATGATGTGGACATTCCACGATGTGGTTTTCGTTGCAGAAACCGGGGGCATTCGTGGTTATGACCCACTGTTTCAGGGTGGGTTCTTGCTTGTAGGCGTTGCAACGTGTGCGATTATCACTGCTGCAGTTCATCCACAATCTGTTGTGGGTAATGCAGTGTTGGGTAATCCCGTATTTACCTATATTGGTCGTCGCTCATACGGACTGTACCTGTTCCATTGGCCAGTGTTTCAGTTGTATCGCAAGGTTGCGAGTAACTATCTAACTCTTCCGCAATTCATCGTACTGTTCATCGTCATTTTGGTGCTCACCGAATTGTCTTACCGATTTATTGAAATGCCGGTCCGCGAAGGTCGACTTGGCGAAGCGTGGCACAAATTGAGATCCCCACGAACCGATGCAGACGTCAAAAACGAAACAAAGTATTTGCAATTGGAATAGTGATCGCAGTGTTGCCAGTGTTTTCGATTGTGAGTTTGGCCATGGGAACCGGCCAAGGAAAAATTGCGGAAAGTATTAAGAATGGCGAAGATTCAGTACAAAACTTGCTCGGAACAACCGTCGCGCCAGACCCAAATGCAACAACGATTCCAGGAACTCAGACCACCACGCTTGACGGCCAACAGATTCCCATTCTTGCCATAGGCGACTCCGTCATGTTGGGCGCCGCAAAAATACTTACTGAACGTGGCATCACTGTTGACGCATTAAAGAGCCGTCCGTTTAGGCAGGCATTGGAAATTGCAAATTATGTCAAGTCCATTAATCGTCTTGGAGAATTTGTCATTATTCACCTGGGAACAAATAATTATGTAGATCAGAAAACGTTGGATGAAATTATGGTTCCGTTGAAGGACGTGGACTTGGTATTGATGCTAACGGCGCATGTTCCAACGAGGGCATGGCAAGACCCAAACAACGCCCTGATCCGTGCAATGCCAAATGAATATGGAAATGTGAAGGTGTTGGATTGGTATCAAATTGCTGAGCAACACCCGGAATATCTCTACGGCGACAAAGTTCACTTAAATAATGAAGGCCAAAAGGTCTACGCAGATCTCATCATGCAAGCAATAGGGAAGTAAGGTTTTTGCCATGACAACACCAGTTCGAATCGCAATAACCGGCGCAGCCGGACAAATCGGCTACAGCCTGTTATTCCGCATTGCCTCAGGCGCAATGCTTGGACCCGACACTCCGGTCATTTTGCAGTTGCTCGAAGTAACGCCTGCGCTTGGTGCGCTTGGTGGCGTGAAAATGGAACTCGATGACTGTGCGTTCAGTCCATTGGTTGACGTTATTTGTACCGACGATGCCAATGTTGCTTTTGGCGACGCCGATATTGCCATGTTGGTTGGAGCGATGCCTCGTAAAGATGGCATGGAGCGTTCCGACCTGTTGTCAGCTAACGGTGGAATTTTTAAGCCACAAGGTCAAGCGATTAGTGCAAATGCAAAAAAGAATGTAAAGGTTCTCGTTGTGGGTAACCCTGCAAACACCAACTCGCTCATTGCTATGCACAACGCACCAAACATTGACCCACGTCAGTTCACCGCAATGACGCGCCTTGATCACAATCGTGCAGTAAGTCAGTTGGCTCAAAAGGTTGGTCGACCAGTTACTTCTGTAAAGAAGATGACCATTTGGGGTAACCACTCAACAACGCAATACCCAGACTTGTTCCATGCAGAAGTTGATGGCAAGAATGCTGCACAACTGATCAATGATCAGCAATGGATCGAAGACACCTACATTCCAACAGTGGCTAAGCGTGGTGCCGCAGTCATCAAGGCTCGCGGTTCATCGTCAGCTGCTTCTGCTGCCAACGCCGCTTTGGAGCATGTTCGTTCATGGGTGCAGGGAACTCCTGCAGGCGATTGGGTATCAATGGCGGTTCCTTCGGACGGCAGCTATGGCGTACCCGAAGGCCTCATTTCTTCGTTCCCATGCACCTGCGAAAACGGTGAGTACAAAATTGTGCAGGGGCTTGATATCGATACATTCAGTCGCGCACGAATTGATGCTTCGGTTGCAGAACTTGGCGAAGAGCGTGATGCTGTTCGCCAACTTGGCTTAATTTAACCAGAGCTTCGTTGTCCGTCAATAGCGGAGTCTGCTCGCGAACGCGAACAGCCAAGCGGGTCATCTTTTTCGAGTTTCAGTATTTCTTTACGTGGTGAAAGCTGCTGACCTTTTTTCCACGCATTCAAATATTGTTGCGGCCAAATTTCGCCTTGCAGCAAGTACACCTCGGCTAACGGGCATACGCGCGAAATGCCCATGTGCGTGTGACAACGCGTAACTCGCGCATTTCCACTTGAACCCATTACGCCAATCCAGTCACCAGCAGCGACGCGCTGATTTTTCAACACCTTGATACGTCCTAAGTGAGAGAAGAAGTAGCGAACTCCATCGTCGCCTTGAACCGTAATGGTTAATCCACCACGTGTTCCCGGCGAATCATTTTCAGGTGTCCACTTGTCGAGGCGATGCAACTGGGAAATTACGCCGGCAGTTGGTGCAAGAATTCGCGCGTAACAACCTTCAACGTCGACGGCCGGATAATGCAAGTGGTCATTGGGGTATTCAACGGCGACTTTGGCAAATGGGAAAACATACTTTGCGCCTTCGTTTTCGGCTACTGCAATGCGTGGAAAAAGCGAACTAGCAATCAAAGTCGCAGCGATGATACGCAAAAAAGTTTGAGTGCGGAGCCCCCAGCGCATAACGAGACTCTAGGTGACGGCATTGCCCTTTCGGGAAATAGCAATTGAAGTAAAAACTATTATTGCTCCGACCCCGATAACCGATAAGCCCTGAACGAGAGCGGAGTCAAAAAGTCGACCCGCAAGAACTCCGGTGATAATGGTTACCCCTAACCCTCCCGCGGCCACGACTTCAAAGTGCAGTTTGCTTGCCCCATAGATAAAGAGCAAGCCAGCGACGACCAGTCCAACGACTGGTTGCCAACTGTTGTTATCCCAAGTCGAAAAACCAATTGCAGCAAACATGATGCTTGCTGCTCCAGCAGCTCGCGCGACAAATCTCAAACCAATTTGGCGCTGCGAGTACCACATCAACGCGGTTCCAGATATCACGAAGGTAAGTGGGGCAAATGATGTATCAGGAAAGAATTCCGAAATCACACCTGCCATTAATGGTTGTACTGCGGCGACGATGACGATAGTGCCAATGAATGAAGTTCTAAACGATATTGCTATTCCAATAAGCAGCGCGGATAATGCAGCCAATATCAGTATGTAATCGTCATGTACGTTGCAAATGTCAAGAAGTAAACCGAAACCAACAGCGAATGCTGTTATCGATACGGCAATCACACATTCGCCAAGTACAGCAACTCTTCCGCCTTTGCGAATGAGCCAAAATGCAATTCCAGCGGTGAATGCAGATGCAATAAAAAGTGCTCCATCAATCGTGGAACGCGACATGTCTTGCAGGAGCGCAATGACGATCCAAACCAAACCCACAAAGATGACCAACCCACCGAGAAAGGAGGCGATGTCGGCAAACGGAATGACCCACTGTGGAGCATCGCGAAGTGCAGATGCTTCCTCTGGGGATAGTTTTCCCGCTTCTTCGTAGTTACGAATAATCTCGCCAGCACTCTTGCGATTCTTGGCCATACGCCGATACTACGAGTGTTACGGTGTCTGCCGATGAAACGTAAATTCTGGATTGACACCGATACCGCAAGTGATGACGCAGTAGCGCTGATTATGGCCTTTATGCGCACAGATATTGACGTAGTCGGGGTGTCAATCGTGGCAGGAAACGTGCCACTCGACATGGGTGTGCAGAACGCGCTGTACACCGCAGAACTGTGTGGGGCAACCTTGCCGATATATGCGGGAGCCGCAAAACCACTTTCGCGAGCACTTGGCACAGCGCAGTTTGTACATGGCGAAGACGGAATGGGAGACATCGGGCTTGTGCTGTCTGGCCGAACGCCAACGCCCGGTAATGGAGTAGACAAACTCATTGAGGCGCTACATGTGCATTCGGGCGATATTGAATTGGTCACGCTTGGGCCACTCACCAACATTGCACTTGCATTGCAACAAGATCCGACTATTGCTAGGACAGTCAAGCGTTGCGTGATCATGGGTGCAGTTGCAGATCACATTGGCAATGTCACCCCTGTTGCTGAGTTCAACATGTGGGTTGACCCGGAAGCGGTGGACATTGTGTTGAAGTCGGGAATGCATGTGGAGTTCGTGGGCTGGGATATTTCTCGAACTGAAGCGGTGATCACTCCGCAAGAGTCGGCGATGATTCGCTCACTTGGTACCGATCGGGCGAGTTTTTCGGTGGATATTCAGCGTGTACTTGAAAAGTTTTGCGCAGAAGAAACGCATTTAAATGGGTTCGATCTTCCTGACCCGATTGCCATGGCATATGCAATTGACACCAGTGTTGCTACCGAAGCACACCATTGGTATCTGTCAGTAGAAACAGGCTCTGCACTCACTCGTGGCATGGTGGTGATGGACACGCTTGGCGTCATGCATCAGGAACCAAACGCCATTGTGGTCACCCGTGCAAGTCATGAGAAATTTATGTCCATGCTGATGGATGCATTGCGATGAGTAATTCACCACTGTCCGATGCGTTTGTTGAATTAGCGGTGAGCACACGAAGTGGACACGATGAATCGGTTCATTACGGGGCAGTGGTTGCACTTGCCCAAGATGGTTCGGTTCAGTTTGCACTTGGCGACCCAAGCACGGTGGTGTTTCCGCGATCATCTACCAAACCAATTCAGGCAACTGCAATGGTGGCAAATGGTTTGCAACTTCCTCCGCGCATGCTTGCGCTGGTGTGTGCAAGTCACGATGGACGCGAGGAACACTTACGGACTGCCACAGAAATTTTGGCAACTGCTGGGCTGACCCCAAACGACTTAGGTAACACTGCCGACTATCCACTCGACCCGGAAGCGCACGACGCTTCCGTGCGTGCTGGAAATACAAAAACTGCCTTACAAATGAATTGCTCGGGCAAACATTCAGGCATGCTTGCAACGTGTGTGCATAACGATTGGGATCGCTCCACCTATTTGCACGTGGACCACCCGCTACAACAGCGCATCACCGACATGGTTCCTGAATTGTCGGGTGAAGATGCGTCGTACATTGGAATAGATGGTTGTGGGGCACCTGCACATGCGCTTTCACTTACTGGGTTAGCACGCGCATTTCGCACCATTGCCACTGCCAAAGAGGGCACGCCTGCTGCAACCGTTGCACACGCCATGCGAACGCATCCAGAAATGGTGGGTGGGCCAACACGTGACATCACGTTGTTAATTCGGGGGGTTCCTGGGCTAATGGGCAAAGACGGCGCTGAAGGAGTGTTTGCAATCGCGATGCCAGACGGCCGAGCCATTGCATTAAAGATTTCAGACGGTGCTAATCGCGCACGTCCTCCCGTTATGAAGTTTGCACTTCAGGCATTAGGAATTGACATCAGCAACGTAGACGCGCGTGCGTTTGAGTCGCCCATCATGGGCCACGGCAATGTAGTTGGTTCAGTTCGGGTTACAGCTCAGCTGTAACCCGAAACAGATCAGCCTTCGTAGAACGAGTCAGCGATTGTCAACGCTTCGTCGATTATCGCAATACCTTCACGAACTTCATCTGGAGTTGCGTTGCACGGTGGAACGACATGCGTACGGTTGAAGTGGGTGAATGGCCATAGACCACGCTTCTTGCACTCTGCAGCGAAGTCCAGCATTGGCTTCGCATCTGCTCCAGCAGCGTTGAAAGGAACAAGTGGCTTGCGCGTTTCGCGATTGCGTACCAGTTCAATTGCCCAGAACACACCAACGCCGCGAACATCTCCCACCGATGGGTGCTTTGCCTTCAGTTTTTCGAGCTCTGGTCCAATGACAGTTTCGCCAAGCATGCGTGCATTCTCAATGATCTTTTCTTCCTTGAAAATGTTGATCGATGCAACTGCTGCAGCACAAGCAAGTGGGTGACCGCTGTAGGTGAGTCCGCCTGGGTATACGCGGTCTTTGAATGTGTCCGCAATCTTCTGGCTGATGACCACACCACCGAGCGGAACGTAACCGGAGTTCACACCCTTGGCGAAACAAATGAGGTCTGGAGTGACGTCCCACTTGTTCACTGCGAACCACTCGCCGCAACGACCAAATCCGGCCATTACTTCGTCACACATCATGACGATGCCATAGCGATCGCAAATTTCGCGAACACCTTTCAAGTAACCAGCTGGTGGAACCAAAATTCCGTTTGTTCCAACAACGGTTTCCATGCCGATCATGGCAACGGTGTGAGGTCCTTCAACCATCAACACGTCTTCAAGGTGTTGCAGCGCGCGCTGGCATTCTTCGGCTTCATTCGACGAATGAAACGCTGAACGATAGGCGTATGGTCCCCAAAATTTCACAGCACCAGAAGCGCCAGTTTCGTTTGGCCAACGGCGTGGGTCTCCGGTAAGAGCAATTGCTCCAGCGGTAGATCCGTGATACGAGCGATACATGGTCAAGATTTTGTGGCGACCAGTGTGCAACTTGCTCATACGAACTGCGTTTTCTGCCGCTTCGGCTCCACCGTTGGTGAAGAACACCATGTTCAAATCGCCAGGAGCAAGTTCAGTAATCAAACGTGCTGCTTCGCTTCGTGCGTCGTTGGCGAATGCTGGTGCAATGGTGCACAGTCGTGCAGCTTGTTCTTGAATTGCTGCAATCAACTTTGGATGTTGGTGACCAATGTTGAGGTTGACCAACTGGCTGGAGAAGTCGAGGTATTTTTTACCCGAAGCGTCAGTGAAGTAGGAGCCCTTTCCACTGACGATTTCAACAGGGTTCAGCGTTCCCTGCGCAGACCATGAATGGAAAACATGCTTACGGTCGTTGATAAAGCCAGGGGTGGTGGTTGGATCGATTGTCATATATCAGAGCCTAACGAGTAGGCAGTGGGTGAAATCAGTAAGCCAGAGCCCTTAGGCGGTCAACGTGGCAAGTACTCGCAGGCGTAGTTCGGGCCAGGCGGCTTCAAGGCCCTTGTGCAATTGAAACTGGCTGACTTCTTCAAGGAGCACCCATCGCAAGTCTTCGGATTCTGCGTTTGCGGCGTGTGCTCCGGCGTCGCTTGTGGTGTGGGCAATGACAGTGTCGTATCGCCATGGGCCGTGATCGTCACTGAATATATCTTTTACCGATATTTCGCTGGCACTAATGCCAGCTTCTTCTTCGGCTTCACGTGCTGCTGCGCTCACTGAATCTTCGTGGCTATCAAGAGCACCTCCGGGAAGCGCCCAGGTTCCTCCGCCGTGAGTCCAGGCTGCACGCAATTGCAGTAACACTCGAGGCTCATCTAAGTCGCGACGAATAAGAAGCAAACCTGCTGCTCCATGAAGACCCCAATGGCGGTGCCCACACGAGCACATCACCCATCCGTCACCATCTCGAAACGCCATTAGTTAGAGCGTAGTTTGCTGTGCTGCTTCGCGCTTCGTTTCAAACTCGTGCATTGTCACCATGGTTCCAATGGTTATCGGGGCAACCAGAAGAAGTAATCGTTCAGCATTGTTGATTTGATCTGTGTGGAACGACAAAACGATGAGTGAGATCATCCACAAAGTCGTTACGGCGACGTTCACATAGCGAAAGCGACCTACACGAATGGTGTGCGGAAATTCAATAGTGCTCAACGTGAGGACTGACAGTCCGAGGCATACCAAAATGTTGAACTCGGTTCGCTCGCCAAGCAGCCACAAAGTAGGTATGACCAAGTTCCATGCTGCAGGGAATCCCTTAAACCAGTGATCTTCGGTTTCCATTTTTGTCTGACTAAACCACAGTGCAGCCGATCCGAGTACTGCTGCGATGGTGAATTGACCGGAGATTCCGTGATTGACCACATTGAATTCCCACATGAATGCACAAGGAACAAGTACGCAGGTGACGTAATCAATGACGAGATCGAGAATGTACCCATCAAACCGCGGTAGCTCGGAATCGGTCATCCAGCGTCGGGCAATGGGGCCGTCGATGCCGTCAATAACCACCGCGAGCATCATCCAAATAATTGCTTTTGTAGGTTCAGCATTTAATACCGCTACAAGTGATGCCATACCAGCAAGGATGCCTGTGACAGTAAGTGCATGAATACTTAGATCAATGCGCGTCTCCGACGCCTGAGTGTCGCGTCGTTTCATGAATCCGATTGTAGTGTTCGCATAGCCATGACTCAGCCACATCGCAGACGTTTGCTGTCGCGGCTGTGGTTGGTTGCGGTATTGGCGTGGTCGTGTGTGCGAATTGCTGCGGTGCAGTTTTGGCTGAGTGATTACGGCATTGATACCGCAGTATTTGCTGCTATTGAATTGGCATCAGCATCGGTGTATGGAGCAGGATCTGCTCGCTTGGTGATTGCAATTATCGACCGTCAGCACAAATCGGCAGTGAAGTGGGGAATGATTACCGCTGCAATGTATTTAGCGCCAGATGTATATGTGTTGTCGGCAGGCCATGCGTTGCCTATCACCGCTTACGTGGCTATTGCTTTGTTGTTACTGCTGACTCTTGTACAGCTCGTCTGGCAACTGCGCGGGCGGTTGCTTGCGCGGCAGTAATTTCCGCGTGATGCGCGTGGCATAATACTTCAAGACCACCTTCGCCTTTGCTATTCGGTTTTGAATGGTGCTGACATCCTGGTCCGTAACCAATGCCATTGAGCGGGAGGATGTGATTCACTTCGCAGTCTCTGCGTTCAGCAGTGCACCCAGGTTTTGTGCATCGGTATTTTGCGCGACGTTTTGCGGCCGAGCGAGCAAATCGCCAAATGTGCTCGCGTTGCCATGCTCTGCCACAGGCGTCTGAGCACCAGGTGCGCCTGCGCTTGCCAGTAATAATTTCGTTGCACCAATGGCATCGACCCATTTCACCCGTCCATTTGGATAGGGCACATGAAATACGTTCAGCCACAAGTGGAGGTAGCTCCAGTTTGTTAACGGAATGTTTCGCTTGCGCGCGTTTTGTGGCCATGGGCGTTTAAAGAATAACGCTTACGAAACAATTCGTAGACAATGCGGAAACATGACTCTTCTAGTTTGTTGCCGTTGGGTTGCAGCGTCGCCCCTGACATTTCATTCGACCTAGAAATAAGGAGAGAGAGTTATGAAATTTCTTGCCGACGTTGCCGATCCGGTAACCGCGTTGGGTCAACAGGTGAGCCTGTTGTGGGTTGTAATTGGTGCTGCGCTAGTGGTATTCATGCAGGCCGGCTTTGCACTAGTTGAAACCGGATTTACTCAAGCAAAAAATGCAGCGCATGTGGTGAGTACTAACTTCGCCATTTTTGGTTTGGGTTTTATTGGCTTTTACCTTGTTGGCTTTGCATTCTCCTTTGGCGGATTTAGTTACTCGGCATTTGGAATGGATGCACCAGTTGGAAGCGCACTGCTTGGCAGTGGCGACTGGGTATTTCTGTGGAAAGGTGGATGGGCTTTAACCGGTGGAGGAATTACGCCAGCTGCTGTTGGATTCTTTTTGTACATGGTGGCGTTTATGGACACCACGGCAACGATTCCAACTGGTTCAATGGCTGAGCGTTGGAAGTGGAGCAGCTTCGTTCTGTGGGGCTTTTTCTGTGGATCTATTTACTACCCGGTGATTGCTGCATGGACATGGGGTGGCGGCTGGTTGGCCAAGACCTGGAGCTCCATGTCGCTTGGTGCTGGCTATGTCGACTTCGCAGGTTCGGGAGTTGTGCACGCAGTTGGCGGAGTCGCTGCATTTACCGGAGCAATCGTTCTTGGACCTCGTTTGGGCAAGTTTGGTGCTGACGGAAAGCCTCGAAC
This sequence comes from Ilumatobacteraceae bacterium, assembly GCA_023263695.1. GTDB lineage: Bacteria > Actinomycetota > Acidimicrobiia > Acidimicrobiales > Ilumatobacteraceae > UBA3006. The sequence continues at coordinate 16,351 of JALQUZ010000016.1, read as the reverse complement.
GATTGCTGGTCATCACATTCCTATGGCCATGCTCGGAACATTTATTTTGCTCTTCGGTTGGTTTGGGTTTAACGCGGCGAGCACGTTTGCAGCGACTGATGTTCAATTTGCAGTAGCTGCAACTAACACCGCGATAGCCGGTGCATTCGGATCAATTGCTGCAATGTTGTACATCACACGCAAAACCGGAAAGCCAGACCCAGGCATGATGGCGAACGGAATGCTTGCTGGTCTCGTTGCCATTACGGCGCCGTGTGCGTTCATTGCGCCATGGGCAGCTGCAGTAATCGGCACTATTGCTGCAGTAATCATCATTGAAGCGGTGTACTTCTTTGAGCGAAGGGGCATCGACGATCCTGTTGGAGCAATTTCTGTTCATGGAGTTGGTGGAATCTTTGGCGTACTGTGCGTGGGAATTTTTGCTGATGGTTCGTATGGCGCAGGCTGGAATGGTTCATCTAGCGAAGGAATCAAGGGAATCATTAAGGGTGATTGGGGTCAACTTGGTGCGCAAGCACTGGGTGCAGCCGCCATCATCGTGGTGTGCGGAACAATGTCGTACACGTTCTTCAAACTTCAGAACAAATTCACCAAGGGTGGAATTCGTTCGAGTGCAGCTGATGAAGAAGTGGGCCTCGACCTCGGTGAAATGGGTGTACTTGCGTATCCAGAATTCCAAGGCTCACACAAATAGCAAATTCATATTCGCTCATTAGCGAGCGATGAAGTCGCCGAGAACTCGAGTTGTCCTACCCAGTGACAACTCGAGTTCTTGTGCATTTATGCCAGCAGCAATTGGGTTAGCCAGCGATTTTTGAATGTCGCGAATGATCCATCCGTTTTGTTTGTCAACCCATGTTGGATGAACCACTGGAGTATCAAATGAAATTTTTCCTGCAGTGTTGCGGTGCAGAGTAGTGGTGAAGACTGCTGCATCTTGACTACTTGCCGGCCATCGTTCGTCAGTGGGCAAGTTCGACAGCACGTTGCCCATTCCGTAAATCACCCACACACCATTGACTTTTTTGATTGGTTGCACAACATGTGCGTGGTGCCCAATAATTAGATCAACATCACCAGATTTGGTTAATGCATCTGCGACCAAAATCTGTTGAGAGTTCAGCTGATTAGACATTTCGTTTCCCCAATGCATGCTGACGATTACTGCTTCAGCGCCCATTTCACGTGCGGTATGTGCGTCGCGAAGAATGCGATCAGTATCAATGAGTGCAGAACGCCATTCTTGGTCCGTTGGCAGGGAAAGTCCGTTATAGCTAAAGGTGTAACTGAGATGAGAAATTGCAATTCCCTTCACGTCAAAAATGTGAGGAGAAATTTCATCTGGAGTACGTGCCATTCCCGATTGCTGAACGCCACTAGCCAGTAATGCATTTACTGTGGCGTCAATTCCTTTGACACCACGATCGTACGTGTGGTTACTTGCTGTGCTGCATCGATCAAACCCTGCAAGTGCAATGGCATTCGTAATGGTTGGCGGCACTCCAAAAAAAGGGAACGTGGAAAGAGCCTCTCCAAGTGGAGCAATTGGTGTTTCAAGATGACAAATTGCAAGATCTGCCGATGCAATGAGCGGTGTGATGTCGGCAAACATTGGCGAGAAGCCCTGCGCATTTCGCTGTGCCCGAGCAACAAGTGGGCTATGGGGCAAGATGTCACCCGTAAAAGCCATAGTGATGGTGGTTTCACTTAATGAAACTGTGGTGCTGCTCGTTGAGGATGACCCGCAAGCAGAAACCAACAAGATGCATGCAAACAGTGCCGTGCGTTTCACACTCTTAATCTAAAGGTTTATACGTGTCCGAGCGATGCCATCTTCATGCGATTGCGAGTACCGGCAACGGTGTACACAACGATGAACACCAATGCATCAAGCAAGATGATGGTTGCACTTGCTGAAGTGTCTAGGTGATAACTCAGGTTCATTCCCACAAAACACGTAACGGCGCCAATGAGCGGAGATATCCAGAGCAGTTTGGAAAAGCTATTTGTGGTCATGCGTGCCGCTGCGGCAGGAATAACTAAGAGTGCTGAAATAAGCAGCGTCCCAATCACGCGCATGGTGACCAAAATGGTGAGCGAAAGTAGCGACAACAGCACCATTTCGACAAACGAAACGTTGACACCAGATACCTGTGCAACATCGGGGTCAAAAGTAGAAAACAACAGTTTTCGATACCACGCAACAATGATTGCAAGCGCAATAAGCGCAACAACAGTTACAGCAACAATGTCGGCAAACTTGACGCCAAGCACGCTGCCAAACAGCACGGCTTCAATGCTCTTAGATGCTTGGCCGTATCGATTCATGAGCGCCAAACCAAGAGCAAAAGATGCAGTGGTGACAACACCAATTGCAGCGTCAGCCCCTAACACTCGGCGCCGAGCAACGCGCGCAATTAAGACACCGGAAACGATTCCCCAAATGCCTGCGCCAATAAAAAAGTTGATGCCAATAACTGCGCTTGCAGCTGCACCTCCAAATACTGCGTGAGAAAGCCCATGGCCGATGTAGCTCATGCCGCGTAACACCACGAACACGCCCAGCAGTCCGCATAGTGCACCAGCAACGCTGGCAACGACAAGTCCGTGTCTAAAAAATTGAAAGCCATACGGTTCAAAAATGTCAATCGCGAGCATCATTTTCCTTCACCTCGCATTTGCACTCTTCCATGATCCACAACAAGTGGCATGCCACCGTGTTCAAGAACTTCCATTGGTGCGCCATACGTGGCTTCAAGTACTGAAGGGGTTAACACTTCGCGTGGATTTCCATCGGCGATGACACGCTTGTTTAGACACACCAATCGAGGGAGGTGGGCGGCAAGACCATTTAAGTCATGAGTGGTGAGCAAGATGGTGAGGCCGTCTGCGTGCAAGTCCGCCAATAAGTGCAACACCTCATGTCGAGTTCGAACATCAACTCCAGAAGTTGGTTCGTCCATAATCAAAATGTCTGGGTTGCGAAACATTGCGCGAGCAAGAAACACGCGTTGTTGTTGTCCACCAGAGAGTTCGCGAATGTGTCGTTGAGCTACATCACCAATACCTAAGCGATCAAGAACTTCGCGGACCGCAGTTCGTTCTGCGTGAGTAATTCGTGGCCACCAAGTGCTCTTCGCGCGCGTCATCACTATGACTTCTTCCACGGTGACGGGGAAGTACCAGTCCACAGTTTCAACCTGAGGCACATACCCAATGGTCAACTTTGGGTCCATGGTTATTGAACCGTGAGCAACAGGGTGTGTTCCCAGAATTGCTTTGAGCAAGGTGGTTTTTCCTGAGCCGGAGGGACCAACGACTCCTACGAACTCTCCTTTATTGACCTTCATATATATGTCATCGAGCACTGCGGCATTGCCGTAGGTGCATGAGACGTGTTCGCAGTTGACAAGGGGAGAGGTACTCATGTCGTACTACTGAGGGTAGGTGGCAGTGTCCTTCACGACATCACTCACGTCCAAAGTTTTTAGAGCAGATGCGTCACCACCAAGGGCTTCCACCATGGTTGCGTAGTCAAAGCGCATGAGCCCAAGCCAGGAATGCTCTGCACCACCAGGCTCACCAAGCAGGTCGTCGTCGCGCAATACGTCTACATATCGCACACCAGTTTCAGCCCCAATTTGTTCAAGTACTGGCGAGGGGAATACCTCGCTACCGAAAATGGCAGTTACGCCACTTTCTCGAACTTGTGTAATGAGATTGGCTATGTCTTTCGGGGTCGGCTCATCAAATGATGATGGTTGGATTGCTCCAATGACGGTGTATCCGTAATGCACCGAAAAGTACGCGTATGCGTCGTGGTAGGTGAGCAGTTTGCGTTGGGCCTCCGGTATGGTTGCCGTAGCGGTGATCATTGCAGCATCGAGAGCATCAATTTTCTCTGCAAACGCTGCGTAGTTTTGTGCAAAGAGATCTGCATGAGTTGGATCTAGACGCGACAGAACATCGCGAACGACTTGGGCGTATTGCTTGGCCATTGGCGGGTTTGTCCATAAGTGCGGGTTTGGCTTTCCACCTTCTTGAGGAAAGGAGAAATCGTAGATGTATTGATCTGGCGACAGAATTGCCGACCCCACTTCACAGATGATCGCACCATCTTTCAAGTTGGCAAGCGCCAAATCTTTCGTTGGTTCTTCAAGTACCAAGCCATTAATAAAAATGACATCTGCATTTTCCAGAGTTGCAGCGTCACTTGGTTTTGGCTCAAAAGTGTGCGAGTTGGTTCCTTCTGGAACGATTCCAGTAATTGTTGCTCCAGAACCTCCGGCAATATTTGCCACGATGCTGGTGATCGGCGCAACAGTGGTTGCGATGTTGAGTGGACGTTCTAATGCAGAACCTGCTCCACAACCATCGTTTTGAAGAGGAGTGACTGATTGTTGTGCGGAATTAGCACACGCAGAAAGCGTTCCGAGGAGTACTAAAGCCACGGCGCTGCGACGGACGAAGTTCATGCAACAACTCTAGGTGTGTTTGTTTGCTGAATGTACTGCTGATCACGCATGAATTGATGCAGATGCAAGTTGTGCAACTTGTTTAATGAGCGCGTTCACATCTGTAATTCCACCGAGTTTCTTTTCAAGTGGACCATCAATGAGCAACGTTGCTAATCCGTGTGCAACTGACCACATATAGGTGGCTTGAGCCTTGGCTTCACTAAGCGATGCATCGTTTCCGAGTAAGGCTGTAACTTCATCGAGCAAAATGCTGAATGCTCGATCGGCTTGTACAAGAGCGCCTGGATAGTTCTCAACATTGCACAAGTCGTTACTAAACATCACGCGGAAGTGACCCTTGTGTTGCAATGCGAAGTGCACGTATGCCTCACACATAGATGTTGCACCGTGAGTTCGGCTGTGAAGCAGAGCCTTGCTGAGTTCTGCGTATCCTTCTTCGGAAATCGCTGCGAATATTCCGGCACGATCGCCGAAGTGGTGGTATGGGGCTTGATGCGAAACTCCAGCTTCGCGGGCCACTTCGCGCATGGAAATCGCGTCTGGTCCAATTTCGGCAGAAATTGCCACAGCAGCATCCAGTACCGACCTGCGCAGCACTTCAGCCTTATTGGGAGCCATAACTTGACACTATCTAGTTTTAGTACTAGACACTGTCAAGTATGAATACGCACCCGGACTCCAAAATTCACAACCGTCGCTGGATCATCATGGTGGTGCTCTGCATCAGCTTGTTCATGGTGGTGGTGGACAACCTCATCATCAACGTTGCACTTCCAACGCTGTCACGAGAACTGGGTGCTTCGACCAGTGGTTTGCAGTGGATTGTTGATTCGTATTCATTGATTTTCGCTTGCTTGTTGTTGGCGTTTGGTGGTCTCGGAGATCGATTCGGCCGCAAGGGTGCAATTCAAATCGGCATGATCGGATTCATCGGTTGCTCGGTATGGGCATCGTTTGCAACATCAACGACAACACTGATTATCGCTCGTGGTGCAATGGGCATTGGTGCCGCAGCAATTTTCCCAGCCACACTCGCAATTGTGATTGACGTTTTTCGCGATCCAATTGAGCGAGCGAAAGCAATTGGAATTTGGTCTGCAGTTTCTGGAATGGCAGTTGCATTTGGTCCAATCACCGGCGGCTTTTTGCTCGAGCATTTCTATTGGGGATCGGTATTTCTCGTCAATCTCCCTGTAGGCGTCATTGCCTTGGCGCTTGGTGCCATTTTTATTCCAACATCGAAAGACCCCAATCCACACGGCATCGATTTCATGGGTTTTGTTTTGTCGATCGGCATGGTTGGTTTGTTGGTGTACACCGTGATTGAAGGACCACATCGCGGCTGGACGAGTGTTGCAACGCTTACATCATTTGCGGGCACGATTTTATTGTTTGCAGCATTTGTTAAGCGCGAGCTGTCAACTAGTGAGCCGTTGCTCGACGTACGCGTATTTCGTAACGCACGACTCTCTGCGGCAACTGGATCAATTGGAATTGCATTCTTCGTGTTGTTTGGGTTCACATTTCTCGTGACTCAGTACTTCCAGTTTGTTCGTGGCTACAGCACGCTTGCCGCAGGTGTGCACACGCTTCCATTTGCAATTGGTGCAGGTGTGACAGCACCAATTGCTGCTCGACTCGCGTTGAAGTTTGGAACAAAACGCATTGTGGCCATGGGTCTTACGAACATGGCAATCGGACTCGTCATTATTGGGTTCTGCGAAGCGCAAACCGCATATTGGGGTCCGGTCATCATCAGCATGTTGTTTCTTGCGAACGGACTCGCACTCGTTACATCACCGGCAACTGATGCGGTGATGGGTGAGTTGCCGCGTGAAAAGGCCGGTGTTGGTTCTGCTGTTAACGACGTGAGCCGCGAAGTTGGTGGCACGCTTGGTGTTGCCATCAGCGGTTCGGTGTTCGCATCGTTGTATGGACCAAAACTTGGCGAATTGATTGCCAAGTTCAACATGCCTGCAGAGGCAGTGGCATTGGCTAAAGAGTCAGCTGGGGCTGGTTTTGCTGTTGCCGAGCGAGCTCCAACCCCGGAAGCAGCAGCTGCCGTGCGTCAAGCAGTCAGCGAAGCCTTTATGCACGGGTTTCATACCGCCTGTTTTACCGGTGCTGGCGTTGCGCTATTTGGCGCATTATTCGCCTTGAAGTTTTTGCCAGCTCGACGCGCAACTGTTGCCGCATAAGTAACTTCACCCTCTGAGGGCTTTACCGTTTGGGTTAGGGGCTACTAGCCTGAATTCTCTTACATCGGCAATCAAAGGGGAAAGCCATCATGGCAAGAATCGTAAAAGCAGCATTGTTGCAGACTGATTGGACTGGCGACAAAGAATCGATGATCGATAAGCACGAGGCAGCTGCCCGTGAAGCCGCGAAGCAGGGTGCACAAATCATGTGCTTCCAAGAATTGTTTTATGGTCCATACTTCTGTCAAGAACAGGACCCGAAGTATTTTTCGTATACCGAGCCAATTCCAGACGGCCCAACTACAAAGCGCTTCCAAGCTCTTGCAAAAGAACTGAACATGGTGCTCGTGTTGCCAATGTACGAAATTGTTCAGCCTGGCCTCTACTACAACACTGCGGCAGTCATTGATGCTGATGGTCGCTATTTGGGCAAGTACCGCAAACAGCACATCCCACAAGTTCCTGGATTCTGGGAGAAGTACTACTTCACTCCTGGCACACATGGTTACCCAGTGTTCGATACCGCTGTTGGCAAAGTTGGCGTGTACATCTGTTACGACCGCCACTTCCCAGAAGGTTGGCGCGCACTTGGTCTGAACGGCGCAGAAATTGTGTTCAACCCATCGGCAACAAGCCGTGGTTTGTCGGAATACATCTGGCGTGTTGAGCAACCAGCATCAGCTGTTGCCAACATGTATTACGTCGGAGCAATTAACCGCGTAGGTATCGAAAAAGACATGGGCACCAACGACTTCTATGGTCAGAGCTATTTCGTAGACCCAGAAGGCAAGTTTGTTGGTGAAGTTGGCGATCCGTTTAAGCACGAGCTCATCGTTCGCGATTTGGATATGGACAAGATCCGCATGGTGCGCGATCGTTGGCCGTTCTATCGCGACCGTCGTCCAGACGCTTACCACGAAATTTCAGAACGTTAATTAGCACTTCGAGTCATTGGGGGAAACATGGCACGCACACTGATTAAAAACGGCACCGTCGTTAGTCCAACTGGTCGACATCGTGTTGACGTATTGATTGAGGGCGACACCATCAGCGCATTGCTGGAACCAGGTCAGGTTGAAGCACTCAATATCACTGCCGACAAGGTCATTGATGCAACAGGAAAGTTTGTTGTTCCTGGTGGTATCGATGTTCACACGCACATGGAGTTGCCTTTCGGAGGCACCAACGCAAGTGACACCTTTGAAACGGGAACCAATGCTGCAGCTTGGGGCGGAGTAACCACCATTGTTGACTTCGCAGTACAGCGCTATGGAGAAAACGTTCAAGAGTCATTGAAGACATGGCACAAAAAGGCCGAAGGCAATTGCTCAATTGACTATGCGTTTCACCAGATCATTGGCGGCATTGACGATCAAGCTCTTGCCGACATGGACTATTTGGTGAAGAACGAAGGCATCACATCCTTCAAGTTGTTCATGGCTTACCCGGGCGTTTTCTACAGTGATGACGGTCAAATTCTGCGTGCAATGCAACAGGCAAGTAGCAACGGTTCCACCATCATGATGCACGCCGAGAACGGCATTGCCATTGACGTGTTGGTGCAGCAGCACATTGCTCGAGGCGAAACCGATCCGAAGTATCACAGCTACAGCCGTCCAAGTTTGTTGGAAGGCGAAGCAACCAGTCGTGCAATCGTGTTGTCAAAAGTTGCAGGCAACGTGCCGTTGTACATCGTGCATATGTCCGCATCAGAAGCGCTCAATGCACTTGCTGAAGCGCGTCACGAAGGTTTAAACGTGTTTGCGGAAACCTGCCCGCAGTACTTGTACATGACACTTGAAGATCACTTGGCTCAGCCAGGGTTTGAAGGTGCGAAGTATGTGTGCTCGCCTCCAATTCGCAGTAAGCATGACAAGCACAATCACCATGCAGACCTCTGGAAGGGCTTGCGCATGAATGAGTTGGCAGTGGTATCAACCGACCATTGTCCGTTCTGCATGAAGGATCAAAAAGAACTTGGCATCGGTAACTTCTCAAAGATTCCAAACGGCATGGGTTCAGTTGAACACCGTATGGAACTTATTTACCAGGGCGTTGTGCAGGGTGAAATTTCACTCGAGCGTTGGGTGGAAACTTGCAGCACATCACCAGCCCGCATGTTCGGCATGTATCCAAAGAAGGGCATCATTGCTCCAGGGTCAGACGCCGACATTTTGGTGTGGGATCCAAACGGCAAAACCAAGATCGGTATTAACGACAAGCACCACATGAACATGGACCACTCTTCGTGGGAAGGTTTCAAAGTGGATGGCAAGGTTGACACCGTGTTGTCGCGTGGAATGGTTGTTGTCGAAAAAGACACCTTCACCGGTAAGAAAGGTCACGGCAAGTTCATTAAGCGTGATCTGTGCCAGTACCTCAATTAATTCAGAAACCCCTCAAACCATCAACAATCAGGAGAGATATGCAACGCATTAGCCATTGGGTCAACAACAAGGTTGTAGCCGGAACATCAGGAAACGTAGGCAAGGTGTACAACCCAGCCACAGGAGAAGTGCAGGCTGAAGTAGACCTTGCATCAGTTGCTGAAGTTGATGCAGTTGTTGCCAATGCGAAGGAAGCGTTTGTTACCTGGCGTGCATCAAACTTGTCGCGCCGTGCAGAAATTATGTTCCGCATGCGCGAGCTCATTGATGCAAACCGTAAAGAGCTTGCCTCAATTGTTTCTCTAGAGCACGGAAAAGTGCCAAGCGATGCAATGGGTGAAATTGCTCGTGGCCTTGAAAACATCGAGTTTGCTTGCGGTATTCCAGCCATGTTGAAGGGTGGATATTCAGAGCAAGCTTCGGGTGGCGTTGATGTGTATTCAATTCGTCAACCACTTGGTGTTGTTGCAGGAATTACTCCGTTCAACTTCCCAGCAATGGTGCCTATGTGGATGTTCGCAAACGCAATCATGTGTGGAAACACCTTCATCTTGAAGCCATCGGAAAAAGATCCATCGGCCGCAATGTTTGTTGCAGACTTGCTGCGTCAAGCCGGATTGCCTGATGGTGTGTTCAGCGTGTTGCACGGTGACAAAGTTTCCGTAGATCGTTTGCTTGAACACAAAGATGTTCAGTCAATTTCGTTCGTTGGTTCAACACCAATTGCAAAGTATGTGTACGAAACTGGAACCAAGAACGGCAAGCGTGTTCAAGCACTTGGTGGCGCAAAGAACCATATGTTGGTGCTTCCAGATGCAGACCTCGACATGGCTGCCGATGCCGCAGTTTCGGCTGCATACGGTTCAGCTGGTGAGCGTTGCATGGCAGTGTCTGTTGTGCTTGCAGTGGACTCCATTGCTGACGCACTCGTTGACAAGTTGAAGTCACGCATTCCAAATATCAAAGTTGGACCGGGAACCGATCCGGCAGCCGAGATGGGACCACTCATCAGCCGCGAACACCGCGACAAGGTTGCAAGCTTTGTAACGAATGCAAATGCAGAAGGCGCAAAGGTTGTAGTTGACGGAACCGACAAAGCAAAAGATGCTGGTTTCTTCTTGAACCCAAGCCTTATTGACAATGTGAAGCCAGGCATGAAGTGTTACGACGAAGAAATTTTCGGACCAGTACTTACGGTGATGCGCGTAAAGAGCTACCAAGAAGGTCTCGACACCATCAATGCCAACCAGTTCGGTAACGGCACTGCAATCTTCACCCGCGACGGTGGCGTTGCTCGCCAGTTCCAGTTTGACGTTCAGGTAGGAATGGTCGGCATCAACGTGCCAATTCCTGTGCCTGTGTCGTACTACTCATTTGGTGGTTGGAAAGCATCGCTATTTGGTGACCAGCACATGTACGGACCAGAAGGAATCAACTTCTTTACTCGCGGCAAAGTGGTTACCTCACGTTGGCCAGACCCACGTACGTCGTCGGTCAACTTGGGTTTCCCGCAAAACCGCTAATTTCACGTCTACATAGTTAAGGGGAGAGCAATGGACATCGGTGTTGTATTGCAAACCACTCCGCCATCATCGCGCGTAGTGGATTTAGCTAAGAAAGCCGAAATGTTCGGCTTTTCACATGTTTGGACATTTGACAGTCATATTTTGTGGCAGGAACCGTATGTGATTTTCAGCCAGATTTTGGCTGAAACCCGCAACGTCATTGTTGGGCCAATGGTGACCAACCCTGCAACCCGTGACTGGACAGTGACGGCAAGTACGTATGCAACGCTAAATGAAATGTACGGCAATCGCACCGTATGTGGAATTGGCCGTGGTGACTCGGCAGTTCGTGTAACGAATGGCAAGCCAACCACGCTTGCAACATTGCGTGAAAGCGTGCATGTCATTCGCGAACTCGGTTGTGGTCGTGCAGTTGACTACAACGGTTCAAGCATTCGTTTCCCATGGGCATCCAAGAGTGAACTTGAAGTGTGGGTTGCTGCATATGGTCCGAAGGCACTTGCACTTACCGGCGAAGTTGCCGACGGATTCATTCTGCAACTCGCCGACTTGAGCATTGCTGAATGGACCATTAAAGCAGTACGCGATGCAGCAGAAGCTGCGGGGCGTGACCCAAAGAGCGTAAAGATTTGCGTGGCCGCGCCTGCATACGTTGGAAATGATCTCACGCATATGCGAGACCAAACCCGTTGGTTCGGTGGCATGGTGGGTAACCACGTTGCCGACATCGTGGAGCGGTACGGCGAAAACTCTTCGGTGCCAAAGGCGTTGACTGACTACATCAAGAATCGTCAAGGTTATGACTACAACGAACATGGTCGTGCAGGTAATAGTCACACCACGTTTGTTCCAGACGAAATTATTGATCGTTTCTGCATTCTTGGAGATGCCAACGAGCACATTCGTCGTCTCACCGAGTTGAAGGAAATTGGAGTCGATCAATTTGCTGTGTACTTGCAACACGATGGCAAGGAAGAAACTCTCGAGGCGTACGGCGAAAAAATTATTCCAGCAATTCAGGATTTGGGTAAAGCCAAACAATGAACAAGCAACTGCGACGGGCCGCATATCGCACAGGAATGTTTCTTGTGTCAATTGCGCTCGTGGCAGTCTTTTGGGAGTTGTACAAAGTTGTTGGGCCTGAAAAGGGTGGCAAGCTTTTCGGGGTAGCGATACTTCCGCGGTCAAATGACACTGCAATGCCGCACCTATGGGAAATGCTCAGTCGATATGCCGAGCCGGAAATGCGTGGACCACATTCACGTCAAATTTGGCTGGTGGTGTTGCAGGGTGCCTGGTTTTCATTTCGACTTGCACTTGTTGGATTTGTTATTGGATCATCAATCGGTGTTGCACTTGCGGCATTGATGACACGATTTAAAACTATGGAGCGCGGTTTACTTCCATATTTGGTTGTTTCACAAACTGTTCCGCTAATTGCTCTTGCTCCACTGGTGGTTTCGTGGGGCGGCAAGTTGCACATTTTTGGTTTTACGTGGCCGCGTTGGCTTTCTGCTTCAGTACTTGGTGCATTCCTAGCTTTCTTCCCGATTGCCGTAGGTACATTGCGCGGTTTGAAGAGTGCACCAGCGGCTTCGCTCGAACTTATGGACAGCTATGCAGCTTCGTGGAAGCAAACGATGTTCAAGTTGCGATTTCCAGCGGCAATTCCGTACATGGTTCCTGCTTTTAAATTGGGTGCGTCGGGATCGGTTATCGGAGTGGTAGTTGCCGAAATTTCGACTGGTCTTAAAGGTGGAATTGGCCGATTAATTATTGAATATGCCCGCCAGGCAACTGGCGATCCGGCAAAGGTATTTACAGCAGTATTCGGCGCCGCAGGACTAGGTCTTGCAATGGCTGGCCTTGTCACGCTTGCAGATGTGTTGTTGATGCGTAACCGACCAAAGGAGACCACCACATGAGCGCAGTTCATGTTGCGGGAGTAAGCAAAATATTCAATCAGGGCACACCTAAACAAGTAGATGCACTTGTTGATGTGAATTTGACAGTTGAGCCAGGCGAATTTGTTTCGCTCATTGGTCCATCAGGTTGCGGCAAGTCAACGTTGTTGCGCCTTATCGCCAACTTGCTCGAACCCACTACTGGTGCAGTAACGGTAAATGGCAAAACGTCAGCACAGTCTCGTCTCGATCAAGACTACGGAATGGCATTTCAGCAAGCCGGATTGTTTGACTGGCGTTCGGTCGCAAAGAACATTGAGCTCCCACTCGAGCTAAAAGGTTGGGACAAAGAAAAGCGCGCTGCTCGCGCACAGGAAATGCTTGAGCTCGTAAAACTTCCAGAGTTTGCCGACCTCATGCCGTGGCAGTTATCCGGAGGCATGCAACAGCGCATCGCCATTGCTCGCGCACTCGCAGCGCACCCACCGCTGTTATTAATGGATGAACCATTTGGTGCACTAGACGAGATGACTCGCGAATACATGCAAGGCGAATTGCTCCGCATTTGCGCCGAGACTAAGACGACCGTGGTATTTGTTACCCACTCCATTCCAGAAGCGGTGTATCTATCGAATCGAGTTGTAGTGATGACGCCGCGTCCTGGTCGTATCACCGAAGTTGTGAATGTGAACCTCGGCGCTAATCGCAGTGAAGACACTCGCGCGGCAGACAATTTCTTTTCTGGAATTACTGCCGTCCGCGAGGCGCTTCGGGGCACACATGCAGATCATGCAAATGCAGGGGCTGTGCGCGGAGTTGAAGACCGCTGATCATGACGTTTGTTAATCGCCTTCGCAATCTTGTGGTGCCGTTTATTTTTGGCGTTGGCTTTTTGTTGTTCTGGGAAGGTGCCGTCAGATTTTTTCACCTAAAGCCATACTTTCTTGCTCCACCATCAAAAATTTTGAGTCAGTTTTTTGATAACGCTTCACGAATTTGGGAAGCAGCATCAGTGTCCGGAATGAATGCACTTGTAGGTCTGATTGCTGGCACCGTGTTTGGTGTGGCCATGAGTTTCATACTCAGTCGTTTCCGCATCCTGAGTTCGCTCATCACACCTCTTGCAATTGCGTTAAACGCAATTCCAATTTTTGTTCTTGTTGCTGTGCTGAACAACATGTATTCGATAACCAGCGAGATTCCACGCCGCATCATGGTGAGCCTCGTGGTGTATTTCATCGTGTTGGTAAACGTTGCAAAGGGACTGACGCAGGTGAAAACCACTCACCTCGAAATCATGCATTCATATGCAGCAAGCGATATCGAAATCCTGCGTAAAGTTCGGGTGCCAAACGCGGTGCCGTATCTCTTTACAGCGCTCAAAATTTCAGCTCCAGCGGCAGTAATTACTTCATTTGTTTCTGAGTATTTCGGAGGGTCCCAAAATGGCTTGGGAAGCCGAATTACCAGCAATATCGCTAATTCCAAGAATGCTGCAGCCTGGGCTTATGTCCTAGGGGCATGTTTACTTGGATTAGCCTTTTACCTAGTCTCCGTAGTGCTGGAGAACGTCGCCTCCCGAGGCGCCGGAGCCACAAATAACACAAACAAGTAGAGAGCTCAGGCTCTCGGGGGAGTACCAAAATAATGAGGAAATCAGGAATCAAACTCGCAGTTGCGGGCTTTGCTGCCCTGTCTTTGGTCGTCGCAGCATGCGGCGGTTCAAGCAGCAGTACAAGCGACACAACAGCAGCATGTGAAACCACCACACCTGTCAAGTTGCAGTTGCAGTGGGTTACACAAGCACAATTTGCTGGCTATTTCGCAGCAGTAGACCAGGGCTTCTATGCAGCTCAGTGTCTAGACGTAACCATCGTTGAAGGTGGAGTTGACATCGTTCCTCAGCAGCAACTTGCTGACGGAGCAGTGGACTTCGCACTCTCGTGGGTACCAAAGGCTCTCGCATCACGCGAAGCTGGTGCGAATATTGTCGACATTGCACAGATCTTCCAGCGTTCAGGAACGCTGCAAGTTTCGTTCAAGGACAAGAACATCACGACTGCTGCTGACTTCAAGGGTAAGAAGATTGGTAACTGGGGCTTCGGCAACGAGTTCGAAATCTTTGCAGCACTTACTAAGGCCGGATTGGATCCTGCTAAGGATGTTTCATTGGTTCAGCAACAGTTCGACATGTCAGGCTTGCTCGCAGGCGACATCGACGCTGCAGAGGCAATGACCTACAACGAGTATGCACAAGTTCTTGAAACCATGAACCCAGCAACCAATGCGTTGTACACACCAGAAGACCTCAACGTCGTTTCATACGAAACCGAAGGCGTTGGAATGTTGCAGGACGCAATCTGGGCAAATGCTGACAAGCTTGCTTCAGACGCTGCCTACAAGGACACCGCAGTGAAGTTCGTTGCAGCATCAATTCAGGGTTGGGCATTCTGCCGCGACAACGCTGAAGCTTGCCGTGACATCGTTGTAGCCAAGGGTTCAACCTTGGGTGCAAGCCACCAGTTGTGGCAGATGAACGAAGTAAGCAAGTTGATCTGGCCATCACCAATGGGTGCAGGCATGATTGATTCAGCTGCTTGGGACCGCACGGTAACGCTTGCACAGGGAACCAAGAACCTTGAAGGTTCAACCGTTCTTACTGCAGCTCCAACCGAAGGTGCATACACCAACGACATCGTGACCGCGGCATACGCGATCCTCGATGGTTTGGGCGTTGACTACAAGGGCGAATCATTCGCACCTGCAACAGTCACCCTCAATGAAGGTGGAAACTGATTTAGTTCAGTTGTAAACGAATTGGGCGGGGTGCTTCGGCACCCCGCCTTTTTCATTTCTGGCTTATGGGTGCAGGCCGCGCATGCGGTGCGCATCGGCGATGGTTTTCACTCCAAGTACGGAAGCAGCAAGCCTGTTCGGCAACTTGGATTCCTGAGCGAATGCATAGAAGCGTTCAAACGCTGCGCGCATGAGGTCGATCACTCGTGCGTTCACTTCGTCTTCGTCCCACGTTAAGTGCGCAAAGTTTTGGCATTGCTCAAGGTAGGAACACGTAACGCCACCTGCGTTTGCGTACACATCGGGAATAATGATGACACCTTTGTCGGCCAAGATGAGATCGGCAGTAGGGGTGAGAGGACCATTTGCACCTTCCACGACCAACTTGGCTTTCATGCTGTTCGCTTCTTCTTCGCCTACGGCATCTCCAAGTGCGCATGGCATGACAATGTCGCAGTCGAGTGCGAATACAGCAGTTGAGCCAGCTACGCCTCGTGCAACTACGTCGCCTATTCCGGTATCGCACACGCTTCGTGCACCGTCTCGGAACGCTTTGTCGATAGCGGTGAGGTTGAGTCCTGCAGCTGAGTAGATAGTGCCACCAACGTCGGAAAGTCCAACGATGAGCGCTCCACGCGCTGCTGCAAGCCGCGCAGCCCACGAACCAACCTGTCCGTAGCCCTGAATGGCAATCTTCTTGCCTTGCAGTGAAGTTCCCATTTTGCCGAGCATGAGTGCTGCGGCTTCAACAACGCCACGACCGGTTGCAGACTCGCGACCGAGTGAACCACCAAGCTCGATTGGCTTGCCGGTTACAACGCCTGGTGTTGCATGGCCGACGCCAGTTGAATATTGATCCATGATCCACGCCATGATTTGCGCGTTGGTTCCAACGTCTGGAGCAGGAACATCTTTATCTGGACCAAGGAATGAGGAAATCTCCGAAACGTAACGGCGGGTGATGCGTTCAATTTCGCCAATGGAGTAATCCTTTGGATTGAAACAAACTCCGCCTTTTGCGCCACCAAGAGGCAAGTTAGCAATTGCAGTCTTCAGCGACAT